>NZ_JBLBUC010000002.1:0-194635 GCF_047290665.1 Streptococcus lishijunsis
ATAGTGTCTAGTGAATTTTTGTTTTTTCACTGTCTACTATATGGGGAGTATATCATTGATGAAGCTGAGAGATTTATGATATCATCACCTATTTTCGCTAAAAAATAATAGAAATAACTTGACGAGCGACTACTTTTTTTGATATGATTATAAGCGGTATTGTTTACCCCATTTGTAAGGCCCCGGAACCTTTCAAATAACTCGTGGAGAGGAACATCCACATCTTGTAAACAAAAACGAATTCGTATAGGAGAAATCATGAACAAAACAACATTCATGGCTAAGCCAGGTCAAGTTGAGCGCAAATGGTATGTCGTTGACGCAACTGATGTACCTCTTGGACGTCTTTCTGCAGTAGTTGCTAGCGTACTTCGCGGAAAAAACAAACCAACTTTCACACCTCATACTGATACAGGTGACTTTGTTATCGTTATCAATGCTGAAAAAGTTAAATTAACTGGTAAAAAAGCAACTGATAAGATTTACTACACTCACTCAATGTATCCAGGTGGATTGAAGCAAATCTCTGCTGGTGAGTTGCGTTCTAAAAACGCTGTTCGCTTGATTGAAAAATCAGTAAAAGGCATGCTTCCACACAACACTCTTGGACGTGCACAAGGTATGAAATTGAAAGTATTTGTCGGTGGTGAGCACACACATGCTGCGCAACAACCAGAAGTACTTGACATCAAGGGACTTATCTAAGAGAGAAAGGAGCATCTAGTAAATGGCACAAGCACAATACACAGGTACTGGTCGTCGTAAAAACGCTGTTGCACGCGTTCGTTTGGTACCAGGTACAGGAAAAATCACTGTAAACAAAAAAGATGTAGAAGAGTACATCCCACACGCTGATCTTCGTTTGGTTATTAACCAACCATTTGCAGTTACATCAACTGTTGGTTCATACGATGTATTTGTCAACGTTATCGGTGGTGGTTATGCAGGTCAATCAGGCGCTATCCGTCATGGTATCGCACGTGCGCTTCTTCAAGTTGACCCAGATTTCCGCGATTCACTCAAACGCGCTGGTCTCCTTACACGTGACGCACGTATGGTTGAACGTAAAAAACCAGGTCTTAAGAAAGCTCGTAAAGCTAGCCAGTTCTCAAAACGTTAATCAAAACCTTATTATACCAACGATTATGGCACCTTTTTGGTGTCAGTTGGTGTTAATTATGTTGATAAATCGTTTAAGAGACTTAAAGCATCAGCATCTTGCTGGTGCTTTTTTTCTGGCATCAGTTCAAGATAATAGTTTTGAGTAGTCAGGATTGAATTGTGTCCTAACCTACGAGAAATATAGTCCAGGCTAATATCTTTTGAAAAGAGGAAAGAAGCGTGAGTGTCACGCAAGCCGTGAAAGGTTGTTTTTCTCAAGCCTAATTTTTTCAAAAGTCGCTGGAGTTGGTTTGCTTGTCTAAATCCGTTCCAATCGAAAATATAATCATCTTTTTTATTGGCTAAAGAGATTAGAGCAGAGTAAACATCTTGGTTGATAGAAATATCTCGTTTAGAGTGTTTTGTTTTTAGTTGAGTATCATCACTAATAGGGCTAATTGACCTGCGTATATTGATACCATGCTCAAAAATATCTTCCTTCTTCAATCCAAGTAGTTCTCCACGCCGTGCACCAGTTTCTAGGGCAAGAAGAACAAGTATATTAAATTCATCATCTTTTTGGTGGTCAAGGCAATATGTTCGGAGTGTCTTAAACTCTGTTACAGATAAGGGAACATTTCGCTTGGGTTGTTCTTGTCCTCTCGCTTTTAAGAGTGAGCCAAAGTCATTTGTAATCAATCCTTTGGCATAGGCATATTTGAGTGAACCTCTGATTTTTAAGACAAGTTCTTTGGTTGTCTTTTTGGAGTGAGTTTCAGCGTATTTATCAAGCCTCTTTTGCATGACTAAATCATCTAAGTGTTTTAGGCACATTCCCTCAAACAGTTCATCTACGATTACAAGAGTTCGCTTATAATTGACAAAAGTCGCTTCACGAACCTCATTCTGTTTTACAGAGTTAACCCAGTTACGATAAAAGTCAGTAAATAGGGTAGAGCGTTTAGCAATATCTTTCCCTCGTCCTTTTTCTAGCTCCATTTCAAGAGCCCATAGTTCAGCATCTTGTTTGTTAGAGAAAGTCTTGGTTTCTCTTTTGTATTGTCCTTTCTTGTAGAGTGATACAGTTGCACGGAAAGAATTTCCACGTTTAGTAATTGTTGCCATTTTATCAGCCTTTCTATAAAAAATGATTGATAAAATAGACTAGTCACATATAGGATATATGAAAAATCGGATTTTATCAATCATTGATAGTTATACGCAGTGATTTTCAATGAATGTGATTAAATAGGTTTTCAGGTAACGTTCATGTTTACCAACCATAAAACACTGAAAATCTGGATGGTTTCTGATGTATTTATCAAATGACTTAGGGTCAATTCCGAGGAAATCAGATGCTTGTTGCCGTGTAAGTAGTAGGGGTGTATCATTCATAATCTTCTCCCTCCATCTCATGCGCTTCTTTTTGTTGTTGATGACGGTTTGGATTAAACCGTCGAGAATCCAGATATTTGGCGAAGAAATAGGTGCGTTTGATAATGAGTTCTAGTAGATTGGTGTTGTTTGCTCGTGCATACCAGACTAACTCTTCAAATTCGGTAAAGTCTTTTTCTTCGATAATATCAACGACTTCATGAATAAAATCTGAGGGATTCATATCCATCAAAAATTTTTCTAAATTAAAGCCACAACCGACTTCAATATCCTCAATATTGTAGGGGGTCTTATCTGGATTTTCTGCGTGTGTAAAGTAGTCAAATAAACCAGTAGGAGACATAACCACTTCCACACGCTCTGGACCGTTTAACTTATCGTTGACGATATTTGACACTTGAGAATAACTTTTCAGTGAATCAAAGAAGAAAGCACCGTGCTTGTGCGACTTTTTGAACTCTCCTGTTTGTTTATCAATGTCCTTATCATGCCAAGGACTAAGAATAAAAGGAATATGGAGTTCTTCTAAGATATTCAAGTAGTCCTCTGGTTTGCTTTCCTCATAGATGAGAAATGACCATTTGTTTGAACGTTGTTCTTTTGCCATAGGCATTTACCTCATTTCTTTTGCTTATATTACTGAGGAGAAATGATAGGGGAAATGCAAAGTTTTTTTGAAAAAATCTACTTTTTATGATTGTTGATTATTGACCTACTGGGGGTCGTAGTAACCCCAGTAGGTCATGATTGATATTCACATAAAAAGGGGGGCTGTGGCTTTTGCTTAACGCAAGCCACAGCCCCCACCGGATTAACGTTTTTGACCAGTGAACCATAATTGGTTACGAACTCTAACAGGAGAAGAGAAATAATAGTCTGCGTGTTGGCTGGCAATCTCTTCTTTCAGTAGTGCTTCCATGTCTTTCAGGATTTTTTGCCCTTGTTGATCTCTAGGAACTTTTAGAAAGATAGTGATACCATCTTTTCGTATATCCACAATACATTTACGAACAGCACGGTTAAATCCATTATGGATTGGGTTAATTGTGGTAACGGTTTGATGTTCAAGGTTACTTATTTTCTGTACTCGTTCACGCTGGAAGAGGAAGCATCTTAATAAAAAAGTGTGATAGGTGGATAGAAAATAATTCCACATACTATCTGTTTTCAATCGTTGTATCATCTCTATCCCAACTAATAGTGAGGCAAGGAGAAGTGAAACAATAGTGAATCCGTGACAAAAGGAAATAATGGTATCAATAATTGTATTAACTGTATCTAGCTTGACAAATGAGATGTTGCTTAATTGAATAGAAAGAATATGGAGCAGCCAACTAAAGATAGAATTGATAGGAGTAAGAAGAAATAAGTAGAATATGGAATTGAAACTTTTCATGAAGTGGGTTTTAGTGGTCATAATATGCCTCGCTTAGTGTAGTAGGTTGGATAGAGTAAGGGCAGAACTTGGTAGGGGTGTTCGTTATCTATAGCTTGAATGATGCCTGTTCCGTGTCCTGTTGGAATAACAATCCCCTCTGGCTCAAGGTCTGGAAATAAAAATTGAGTAGTTTTCTGATTGATATTTCCAACTTGTAATAATACGTTAATCTGCTCCCTCACTGATATGGGGATAGTATTATGGTCAAAACGCTGACTTACTAAAAATAGGTGGATTTTTGTAGCGCGTCCTAGTAGTGCAATTTGTGAGAGTAGGGAGAAAAAGGCTTCTTTGATGTTCTTATTGACTCCCTCTGATAGAGCAAGGACTTCATCAATGACAATAGTTAGATGAGTAAATTTATGATTGGGATTATTGTATAAGATAGCCTGTCTCTTTTGGATAAGGGTTGAACACTGGCTTAATTGTTCATTTACTTGAGATACAAAGTCAGATTTCGAACGATTTTCGACAGGGTGAATAACTGAAATGTGATTTTCTCTTGCCCAACGACTTGGGGTATCAAATTTAGGGTCAATGATTATCAAGTCGGACATGTGCTTTAGGACACTCAAAAAGTACGTTAAAGCATAGCTTTTCCCAGAACCTGAATTTCCAGCAATAGCAATATGATTTACCTTGTCTAGGTTGAGTTCAAAGTTTTTCATGATAGGAATTTTCCCTTGCGGTAAGCTGGCTGAAAACTTATCCAAATTCGGAATCACCAGTCGTTCTGGAATTCCTTTTTTCCAAGGAAAGAATAAGCCACGTTGAATGTGTAAATCATCCGTTTCTAATGGGACAAAATAGGTGGCATTTTGTTTTAGTAGCGTGTACTGTGGGTATAATGATGCGTTAGCAATCAGAAAGATTTTCTTGTACAAGTCATCATCAAGGATATAAGCACATGGCAGGCGAGGGACAAATATAAAGCCATCTTCTTGGATAATAATATTAAAGGAGTTCGTATAGCTGGTTTCTCCCTGCATTAAAGCTCCCAGAGCCATATTGAGGCTCTGGAGCAAATAAGGTTGCAGGATAGAGTGGTTCAGCACATCACGAGATTGTGAAGTCATTACCGAACCTCCTTGATATTATCTGCTTTGAAGTAAATATTATACTTCACTTCACAGGCTTGTAGGGTGTCAAATTGAATTATGGATTGAAAAGCTGGAAGCTCAATCTTATTTCCAAATTTTACTTGGAAAGGATCTTGTCCTTCCTGTACAAACCATGCTTTGTAAGCTACGATTTCTCCTGTTGGTTTCCCATCCTCAAATCGTTGTTGTGGTTCAAGTTCGGTACTAAGTGAGTAAATCGGTTGTTTTTGGCTAATGATTTTGTCAGCCAGAATAGTTGTGTAACCACCTTTAGTGGATTTCATTTTGAATGCCATAGGGCAGTTCCTCCTTGTTTATATAAAATAACGTGAAAGCGATAGGCTCGGTTTTGGTCATGAGCTGGACTTGGTTCTTGGTTTGTTTACCACCTCCTTATTACTAAGGAGAAATAGAACCCAAAACGCAAAGTTTTAAAAAATCCAGTGATAAAAACCACTGGATTTAGGTATTAGCGATAGTCTTCTAATGAAATAGCTAATTTTTTAAGAGCTTTTAGATAATGGGATTTGACGGTCACATCACTCATTTTTTTGTAATGTTCAGAGATATAGCGGGAGGTTTCTTTATAGCTACATCCTTGTTCAGCTACCATTTCAACGATTTCGCAGTCAATTATCGTCAAGGCTTCTTTAGCTTTTTGAATATCTTGTTTTAATTCTTTAGCTTCTAAAGCCTTTTCTGGATTTAAATCAGGACTTGCGATTACCTCGTGGCGTTCACGTCGCTTACCGTCTCTACGAGAGGTATTTTCTTCGAGACTTCTTTTGTGGTGGTATCGATCACGACGTTCAGCGTTGCTTTCTTCTTGTTGGAGAAGACGACTTACTTCTTTCCAATTTTGAGCATTTACAGCTTCTCTTATTTTGCGCTCACGGCGTTCTATTACTTTATTTCCCATAGTGGTTTTATTCCTTTCTTGTCCTCGGACAGAAAGAAACAAGATGAGCAGTAATTGAATGCCGAAGGGTGTAAAAAGGGCACACCAAATAAACGGCGAAACAATTCAATGCAAGAGACGACTGTTGTTGTCGTATCAACATATCTGTTTCAATCCGTCCATTTAGTGCGCACTATTTAGGACTGTTAAATATTAACCAAGTATTTTCTCTTGGTATATACATGGTATAGCAGTTGAAGTACATAAACCATGACTTGCCAAGTCAATTAAAAAATCCCGAAATATAGGGACTTTTAGCAGTTGGAGACAAAGAATCACTGAGATAGTCCTTAAAAAAGTGACCTCTCAAGTCATTTTTTTATAAAAAATTTTTGATTTTATAACCCCTTTTTTGAGAAAATGATTTCATGATATAATAGTGGGGTAAATACTTGACAAGGAGTTTTGTGATGGTACAATCAATCAATCAATCAATCAATCAATCAATCAATCAATCAATCAATCAAGAGGTAGTTTATACCTTTTTTCAGCAAGCAAAAAAGCACCTTCTTTTTGTAAAGGAGGTGCTTTCTAATGTCTAAAGATTTTATTGAACGCCCTCGCAAGAACGAGAAAGATGGAGCTATCACCTATGTACAGGAACTTCTGAAACAGGCTCGTGAAGATAGACGAAATGAGGATGTTGATAAGCTGGAAAATCTTATCCGCTTGCTCAATACTAGGAAATATGGTTTGGTCTGGGAGGAACATGCCGAATTGGTCGAGGAGGAAATGAAAACAAAGATTCCAGTCTTCATTGAGGACGAGACCAAGAAAATTGTGGGGAATCCTGAATCGGAGGACTATAATTTCTTGCTTGAAGGGGATAACCTGCATAGTTTGCACCTCTTGAAGAAGACACACGCAGGAAAAATTGATGTCATTTATATTGACCCACCTTATAATAGGGGGAAGACAGATTTTAAATATAATGATTTATTTGTAGATAAATTAGATTCATTTAGACATAGTAAATGGTTATCATTTATGTCTTCTCGGTTAAGATTGGCACATGATTTGCTAAAAAAAGATGGCTTGATTTTTGTTTCAATTGATGATTATGAATTTTCTCAACTTAAATTATTGATAGATTCTATTTTTGGTGAAGAAAATTTTGTAAATACTTTTGTTTGGAAGAGAAACTCTAGCGGTAAAACTGAAAAAGATAAATTTACAGTTAATACTGAGTATGTACTTCTTTATTCAAAAACTAGAGATTTTACGTTGAATCCTGCTTATAAACCATTATCTGAAGCAACAATGAAATCATACAATAAGGATGACAAAGATGGGAGAGGAAGATATGCAAGTGTTAGCTTACAAAAACCTAGAGACCCAGGTCCTGAGACTTCATACGATTACGTAGACAATTCTGGAAAAATTTGGAAGTGTCCTGCTAAAGGTTGGAGAATGACATATGATAAGGTTAAAGCCTTAGAAAATGATAATCGACTCATTACATCAGGTAAAACATTACGTGTGAAAGATTATTGGAGTGAACGTCCATCTGAGGGGAAAAGAATTGATACCTTATGGTCAGATTTGCCAGAAAATACTACAGGGAGTAAAGAGCTGGATAACGCATTAGGGGAGAAAGGTAAATTCGACAATCCTAAACCAACAAAACTGATTGAAAGATGTTTGCAAATTAGTAGAAAGGAAGCAGTTGTACTAGACTTCTTCGCTGGCTCTGGTACAACAGGTCACGCAGTTGCCCAGCTAAATAAAGAAGATGGAGGTAATCGCAAATATATCCTATGTACTAATAATGAAAACAACATTTGTGAAGAGGTGACCTACAAGCGTCTATCTAATATTCAAGAGAAGCTTCCTCATAATCTCAAATACTTCAAAACTGATTTCGTAGTTAAGGAAGAATTTCCTGATGTAACTCTTGAATATGAGTTACTCAACTATATAACTCCTCTTGTAGAGTTGGAATTTGGAGTTGATATTTCAAATCCCAAAGTGCAGGTTGTCTTGTCAGAAGACCAGCTGGATGAGATGGCTGAGTCAGATTTCGTTGAAAATTCCACCTTATTCTTCCATCCTGAAATTTTCTTTGATGCGAAACAAGAAGGTATTTTTCGTGAGAAAAATATTAAAAAACAGGAGATTCCACACTATTACTTTGGAAAGGATATCTGGTCATGATTGAATTAAAAAATTTCCAACAAAAATTGGTTGATAAACTCTTGAAATTCACTGCTCCTGAATATACTGTTGATGAAATGGTTATTAAGTCTCCAACGGGTTCAGGCAAAACCATTACTCTCCTTGATTGGGTCAATACCTATATTTCAAGTACGCATGATAATGTAGCTTTTATATGGTTTACCCCTGGTTCAGGAGAACTTGAAGAACAGAGTCAAGATAAAGCTAGGCACTTTTCATCTCTTAAGGCCCAATCATTGTCAGATGCTTTGCTTCAAGGATTTGATAAAGATACTGCTACATTTATCAATTACGAGTCAGTGGTAGGAAAGAATAAAAAGGCAATGCTTTCTGATAGTGAGCGTGATAATCTTGAAGACAAGATTGACAAAGCTGTTGAAGAAGGCCGTCATTTCATTCTAGTCATTGATGAAGCACACCGTAACGATACTAAAAAGGCAAGAGATATTATTACACGCTTCAATGCTGCAAAAACAGTTAAGGTTTCTGCTACCATTGAAGACCCCAACATGCCTGACAAGGTAGAGTTCTATGAGGTGACGGAAGAAGAAGTTATTGCATCAGGGCTGATTACCAAATCAGTAGTCGTTAATGAGGGTCTAGAAAATTATCTTGATGAAAGTCAGGATATTGGTGAGGAATTTGAACTACTCTTTCAAAGTGCAGAACAGAAACGTAAAGAGATTGTTCAGAGTTATGCTGATGGTGGTGTAACAGGTGTCAATCCATTGGTGTTGGTTCAGTTACCTGATAAGTCGGATTCAGAACCTGAGTTAGTCAGTCGGATTGAAACCTATATCCAAGAAAAGCTACATAAAACCTATGAGGATGGAACACTTGGTATTTGGTTGGCTGACCAAAAACGAAACTATCTCAATGTCCAAGAACTGGGCAATGAAGTGCAATACCTCATTATCAAACAGGCGATTGCTACTGGGTGGGATGCCCCACGAGCGAAGATTCTCATTAAAATTCGTGAAAACATGGGAGAAGCCTTTACCATCCAAACTATCGGACGTATTCGTCGTATGCCTGAACCATTCAAAGGTCACTATGATGTGGATGTGTTGGATAACGCCTATCTCTATACTTTTGATGTGGATTTCCTGAATGGTGCATTTGCTCAAAAAGGGATAGGAGCACCAACGCCCCTTTTACATCGTAAGGATGTGGCAAAAGATTTCAAGTTAATTAGTGAACGAGTGCTTGATTTGCATGAGGGACAAAGTGAGAAAGCCATCCGTGAAAATCTCTATCAGGGTCTGATTCGTGAATGGAATCTGACAGAGAATGTTGAATCTAATAAGCAAACGCTAGAAAATCAAGGGCTTAAATTTGGAAGTTCCATTATTAACACCTATAAGCAAGGTCGCTTTGATACATTAGAGCATTCCGACCGTCTTCAAGATAGAGAAAGGCTAGTAAAAGCAGATTATCGTGCCAACCGTCTTGATTTACTTCATGCCTATCATGAACTTGACCGAGTTACGCACTTGAAGGTAAGTCAGGTAGAAGCTCTTTTGAAACGCTTCTTTATGGATGATAAGCGACCAAATAATCAAAAACTTTTGAAATTAGAGGCTAGTGAATGGACAGCCTTTATCTTGAATAATTGGCAAGCTCTTAGAGAAGTATTTAGACGAGTTGATATTCAGCCAACCATAAGTATGGGACTTGTAGTACCTCAAGAGAATGATTTCTATATCCCAATGACAGAACGCTATTCCTATAATCCGAAGTTGGAACACATTGCTACTAAAACCAATATCTATGAAGGTTATACAAATAGCGTTCTTAAAGGAAGTGAGGCCGAGCGTCTATTTGAAGAGTACATGGAATCTCATGAAGATGCTGTTGAATTTATTTATAAGAATGGTGATAAAGGTAGTCAGTATTTTTCACTTGTCTATCACACGGCAAGTTCTTCCCATCATTTTTATCCGGACTACATTGTTAAGATGAAGAATGGTGATGTATATATTGTAGAAACTAAGGGTGGAGAGAGTGCCACAGGTGAAGATAAGAATATTGACGAGTATGCTCCATTGAAATATGAAGCTTTGAAAGCTTATCTAAAAAAATATAATTTTAAAGGGGCATTTGTCCGTGATATTTCGGGAACTCTTCGCTATTTGAATGAAGGGGAGTGGAAAGACGATATGGTCGATTATCACCCAATTGATGAGTTGTTTGGATTTTAGGAGGAAACTTGATTTCTTTTACCAAATATATTGAGAAAACATTCTACAATGAAATTTATAAAGCTAGTGAAGATTACTTTCTTGACCACCTTGAAGAACTAGGCATTACTTATGATTGTGATGATGAAGTTGAAGTGACGGATATAGACTTTAAGTATGTTTACGCTGGATACCGTGGAGATGATGAGGTTGATATAGACATTTTGACAGATGTGTATGCTGTCATAACTGAACGTACCAATCATTATGAAAATATAAACGACAAGAATCGTTGGCTTCGCGTATCAGCGATTGGGAAACCAGATGCAGGAATCAAAAATTTCAGGATAGTTAAGGTTGATGCTTATGAGAAAGGGACATCCAATATCTTTGAACAACCTCTTTCTGATAAGCTCGTTCCCAAAATCTGGAAAGATGACTTGGATAAGGTGGCAGAAGCATTCTTGAAGAAGTACGACCCAAATACTTTGTTGACACCTACAAGGGTTGAACCCGAATATATTGTTCAACAAATGGGGCTTCAGTTAAGGTATGATTCCATAACTGAAGACACTTCAATTTTGGGGCAGATTTATTTTCAGGATAATCTTGAGAAGGGACTGCCCGCAGGAACAGTGGTCATTGAAGAAAAGCTTCCTCAGATACGAAGTTTGGGCGTTGAGAGAAATACAATTTTGCATGAGTGTGTCCATTGGGAATTGCATCGCTATGCCTTAGAATTGGCACGAACTGAGGAGGAGAAACTGTCGGTTCTTTCTATAACCAATGTCATTAAAAATGAAAATGCTTCTGATATGATTGATTGGATGGAATGGCATGCTGAAGCGATTGCTCCTAGAATATTGATGCCAAAAGAGATGTTCATTCAGGAAGCAAGTAGTAGACAGAAACGGTTACTAGAGTTGAGTCAAACCCAAGATATTCTTGATATTCTTGAAAAATGGATTGATGAATTAGCCCAGTTTTTCGGAGTTTCACGTCTATCTGCTAAAGTTCGTTTGGTAGAATGTGGTTTTGAAGAGGCCAAAGGTGCATTTATTTATTTAGATGGTTCCTATGTTCCAACTCATACATGGAAACAAGGATATTTAGAGAATAATCAAACTTTTTCATTAAATATGATTCAGCTAGGGCTTCAATTATTATCTCAGCCAAGCTTGAAAGAGCAAGTTGAGAAAAGTGAATTACTCTATGTAGAATCTCACCTATGTATTAATGATGCCAAGTATCTTACATATGATTTTTCAGGGAGACCATTCCTAACGCCTTATGCACGGCATCACATGGATGAATGCTGTGTTGTATTTGAAATTTGTTCTAAAACCCAAATAGGTCGCTCTACTGCTCTTACTTTTTTGCTAAATAGGGATGCTGATTCTGATGTTCAATTCACGATTAGTTATCCAAATGAGAAGAATGAGTGGCTTAAACAAGTTGATGTACATATAGGTGATATTATCGAAATTATGTCTAAGCTCAATGGAATGAGTAGTTTTGCACCAGCTTTAGTGGAGGTGATGAAATGGCGTGATATTAAAAATCAGGAATTAGCAGAAGAAAGTTATCTTGGAGAAAAAGCCATTTCAAACCTTAGGAATGACAAGACTCAACCAAAACTTGAAAGTGTAATTGCTATTTGTGTTGCAATGAAGTTACCGCCAATAGTTGGAAAAAAATTAGTTGAGCTATCAGGAAATATGTTGAGAACGGGGAATGAGAGAGATACTCTCTATGAATTTATACTATGTGGAACAGCAAGTTTAGATGTAGATATGTGTAATCAACTATTAGATAACCATGGTTATAATATACTGGTAGCTAATAGATACGCTCAGTAATAACGAAAGGCAGGTGCATTATACTGATACTCAAAAATTAGATTTTTCTTTCCAACTTTTGAGATGTAGTTGATGTGAACACCTGCCTTTTGGATTCCATTGCTCAATTGAAATGGTATTGTTATTTCGATAGTTTAGAGTAATAAAATTTGATAAAGTGACTAGTCTATTTTATGGTGTTAATTGGTGTCAATTTTATCCAAATTTATGGATTTTAGTCCATTTTCAAGGAAGTTTAATTTTCGGAAACGTTGATATAAAGGGATTTAGAAGTATGGAGTAGCTATAGTTTTCAATAGAGGAATTCTCAAAACGTTAAGAAACGGCTATATATCAGCTTTTATCAGCACTTCATGGTTCACACCATGGGGTGTTTTTTTAGTGATTTTTAGCAAAATTCACAGCACTTTTCACACCAAATTCACACCATTATTTTTTAAGGTTACGATACACCAGTCATCAAAACGTTAAGAAACAGCTATATATCAACTTTTAGCACCACCTTATGGTATAGAGCATGGGATGTTTTTATGTGATTGGCGTTAAGTTAATCGCTTACATATTTTTAATGTTTGTGTTATAATATTATTATCAATATATTAGTTCTATGATAAAGGAGATTATGATGAAAAAGAAATGGTTGGGGCTGTCTGTCCTGATGGTATCGCTTTTAGCTTTTGTTGTAGCTTGTGGGACGACAAAAGAAAGTCAGTCTATCAAAACGACAGTCGAGACAGACTACTATCAAACGATCAATCATAAGTGGTTGGAAAAGACGACGATTCCTGATGATAGCCCTGTCTATAATGTCTTTGGAGAGATACAAGATGAGATTGACAAGCAACTGAAAACAGACATCAAAGATATGGCAGCTGGCAAGCGTGATGTGACCAGTGATGATCAAAAGGAGTTGCTTAAGCTCTACAAGCAAGCTATGAATTTTGACCAACGTGATAAAGATGGTGTCAAAGAAGCCAAAGCTTATGTGACTGATCTTGCTAAAATCAGCTCTTTTAAAGAGCTAGCGACAGTGACAAAGGATTGGATCTTAGCAGGCAATGATCTTCCATTTGGTTTTACTATTGGTAATAACCCTGATAACACCAACGAAAAACAACTTGAGCTAGCAACCCCTTCTACTATCTTACCTGATGTAAGTTATTACGAAGATGCTACACAAAAAGAGCAACTGCTAAATTTCTATAAGTCCAGTGTCATGGATGTCTTAGCTTTATATGGCTATAAGGAAAAAGAGGCTGAGTCTATGGTTGAAAAAGCAATCGCCTTTGATGCCCTCCTTGTGCCTTATCTGCCGAGCTCAGAAGATGTCAGTGATATTAAAAAGGTGATTAACCTCAGAACTAAAGAAGAAATCAACGCTTACGCTCCTGAATTTGCTTTGGGGGATGTTTTATCTGACTTGGTTGGACAAGACGTTGCAACAGCAAATGTGTCTTGGCCTAAATATTTTGAAGCCTTGTCTCAAATCCTTGATGACAAACATTTTGACGATTATAAGGCATGGTTGAGTGTCAACACACTCTACGCTCAAGCTCCTTATTTGACTGAGGAATTGCGCCAGGCGGCAGGTCAGTATGCCTTAGCGCTCAACGGTCAAAAAGAGTTACCTTCTAAAGAAGATGCAGCCTATGATTTGGCTACTAGTTTATTTAGTGAGACGATGAGTGTCTATTACGTTGATCATTACTTTAGTGACAATGCTAAGGCACAGGTTACGGATATGGTAGCTAGTATCGTTGATGCCTATAAAGGACGCCTAACTGACAATGACTGGTTGACTGATAACACCAAGCAAGAAGCTATTACAAAGTTAGACAAGTTGCAGTATCATATCGGTGGCCCAAGCCAGATTAGTGACTACACTGCTGCGATTACAGTTGATGAGACAAAGACTCTTTATGCTAATCTTTTGGATATCTCAGAGCAAGCCTTGAAACGCTCTTTTGACGACTATAAGAAACCTGTGGATAAGACACTTTGGGCAATGCCATCTTATCAGGTCAATGCTTATTATGATCCTGCTAGCAACTCCATTTATTTACCAGCGGCGATTTTACAAGCTCCTTTTTATGATGAAAAGCAGAGCTTAGCAGCTAATTATGGTGGTATAGGGGCTGTTATTGGGCATGAGATTAGCCATGCGTTTGATAGTAATGGTTCTGAGTTTGATGCTTCTGGTAATCGCAGAGATTGGTGGACAGATGAGGATAAAGAGCGCTTTGAAGAAAAGACCAAAGCTATGGTGACACTATTTGACGGCATTCAAATAGATGGTGGCAAGGTCAATGGTGCCTTGACTGTTACTGAAAATACGGCAGATGCTGGTGGGCTTTCTGTGGCAGCCCAAGTCCTACAAGCTAAAGATAAGGATACTGATTTTAAACCTTTCTTTGAGAGTTGGGCAACTATCTGGCGTCAAGTAGCAACTCCACAAGTAGCACAACAATTATTGGTAGTTGACGTGCATGCACCAAATGCCTTACGTGTCAATGTGCAAGTGAAAAATATGGATCTCTTCTATGAGACTTACGATATTAAAGAAAGCGATCCTATGTATCTGGCACCTGATAAGCGTGTTCGTATCTGGTAATGATAGCTCCTCTAGTGAGGAGCTTTTTATGATATACGATGTATGATGACACAAACTTGACAGCAGAAGGTAAGGTTAGCTGGCCATGTGTCAAGAACGTTGACAATATAGAGCAACAAGAAGCTGACAAAGCTAGAGTGAGGGTCTTTTTCTGATATTGGATAAGAAGCTTCGTGTCAATGTGGTTGTCAATGTTGTAAAGAAAACTTGACAGAGTGATAGCGTGTTTAGTGGTTGACAGATTTTTGACGTGTTGTTAGATTAAGGTGATTTTCTTTTGAGAAATGATGACAGTAAGTGTCGCTTTATTTGTCAAAATGTGATACAATAAGCACCAAACTAAATTTTTGGAGTGACGAGTGAGTATAGATGATTATAGGCCGACCTTTATGGTCGAAGCAGTATATGATTTACGCGCAGAAGATTTATTAAAACACGGTATTCATGCGGTCTTGGTTGATTTAGACAATACGTTAATCGCGTGGGATAATCCTGATGGAACAGCAGAGGTACGTGCTTGGCTTGATGAGATGACGACAGCAGATATAGCCGTTGTTGTTGTTTCAAACAATAAAAAAGTACGTGTGGAGCGAGCGGTAGCGCTCTTTGGCGTGGATTATGTCAGCCGTGCGATGAAGCCGTTCACACGAGGGATCCGTATGGCGATGGAGCGCTATAACTTTTCATCAGATGAGGTGGTCATGGTGGGTGACCAACTGATGACAGATATTCGAGCTAGTCATCGAGCGGGTATCCGTTCAGTCTTAGTCAAGCCCTTGGTGACTTCAGATGCTTGGAATACCAAGTTTAACCGTTGGCGTGAGCGCCGTGTCTGGAAAAAACTAGAGGCGAAGTATGGTCCTATGACCTATCAAAAGGGAATTTAATCATGGAAACAAAGCTACATTGTATCGGCTGTGGTGCCGAGATACAAACAACAGATAAAGAACAGGCAGGCTATACACCTCAAGGGGCTCTAGAAAAAGGTCTTGAGACAGGTGAGCTTTACTGTCAGCGTTGCTTTAGATTGCGCCATTATAATGACATTACGGATGTCTCTATAAGCGACGATGAGTTTTTAAAGCTTTTACATGAGGTTGGCGATAGCGATGCTTTAGTGATCAATGTCATTGATATTTTTGATTTTAATGGTTCTATCATTCCAGGGCTTAGTCGCTTTACCTCAGGCAATGACTTACTTTTGGTGGGAAATAAAAAAGATATCCTACCCAAATCGCTAAAGGAGAGCAAACTAACACAGTGGCTAACTGAGCGTGCACACGAAGAAGGTCTGCGTCCTTTAGATGTGGTCTTGACAAGTGCTCAAAATCATCAGGCCATTAAAGAGCTGATTGAGCTGATTGAGCGATTGCGAAAAGGGCGTGATGTCTATGTCGTTGGAGTGACTAATGTCGGCAAGTCAACTTTAATCAACGCCATTATTCGTGAGTTGACTGGCAATCAAGATGTGATTACCACATCACGCTTTCCAGGGACAACTCTTGATAAGATTGAAATCCCACTGGAGGATGGTCATTATATTTTTGATACACCAGGGATTATCCATAGGCATCAGATGGCTCACTATTTATCAGCCAAGGACCTAAAGTATGTCAGCCCTAAAAAAGAGATCAAGCCTAAAACTTATCAGCTAAATCCTGATCAGACCCTATTTTTAGGAGGTTTGGCGCGCTTTGACTTTGTCAAAGGGGCTAAGCAAGGTTTTACGGCTTATGTGGATAATAATCTAGCCATTCATCGGACCAAGTTAGAAGGGGCATCAAGCTTTTATGAGAAGCACAAAGGCGGTCTTTTGACACCTCCTAGTGCCAAGGCAGCAGATAGTCTTCCTCGTCTGGTCAGACACGACTTTACCATCAAAGACAAGATGGACGTGGTTTACTCTGGACTTGGGTGGATTCGTGTTAAGGGCAGTAAGGACTCCCCAGTAGTGCTTTCGGCCTGGGCGCCAGAAGGTGTGGGTGTCATGCTACGTAAGGCAATTATCTAATGAGATAACTTGGTTAGTTGACCAAGTTATTTTTATGTGATAGAGCGTTTTGCGATTGCTATTTGAATTTAGGTTTACTTATATGATATAATGAGGTTTAGTAGATTAAGCATAGAAAGAGGAGTTATGGCTTTAACATCAAAACAACGTGCCTTCTTGAAATCTGAAGCGCACAGCTTAAAACCTATTGTACAGATTGGAAAAAATGGTCTCAATGATCAGATTAAAACAAGTGTTCGTCATGCGCTTGATGCTCGTGAATTGATTAAAGTGCAACTGCTTCAAAACACGGATGAAGACATTCATGATGTTGCTGCGATTTTAGAGGAAGAAATCGGTTGTGATACGGTCCTAAAAATTGGTCGTATTCTCATTTTGTACAAGCAATCTGCACGCAAGGACAATCGTAAATTATCAGTCAAAGTCAAGGCTATCTAAGGGTAGTTTTTTGAGGAGGAAAGCATGGCAATAGACTTATTGACCCCTTTTACTAAGGTAGAGCTAGAAGAAGAGAAAGTGATCAGCAATCGTCGTCAAGTTGGGCTTTTGGGTGGTAATTTTAACCCTGTTCACAACGCTCATCTCGCTATTGCGGATCAGGTTCGCCAGCAACTAGGGCTTGATGAAGTACTTCTCATGCCAGAGTATCAACCACCTCATGTGGATAAGAAGACAACTATTGATGAAAAGCATCGTCTTAAGATGTTAGAATTGGCGATTGAAGGAATGGATAGCTTGGGTATTGAGACTATTGAGCTTGAGCGAAAAGGGATTAGCTATACTTATGATACGATGAAGCTTTTGTGTGAAAAGCATCCCGATGTGGATTATTATTTTATCATTGGAGCAGACATGGTGGATTATCTCCCTAAGTGGCATCGTATTGATGAGTTGATAAAGATGGTGCAGTTTGTCGGTGTGCAACGTCCTAAATACAAGGCTGGAACGTCTTATCCTGTGATTTGGGTAGATGTGCCTTTGATGGACATCTCATCTAGCTTGATTCGTAAGCAAATCAAGAAAAATCACAAGCCCAATTTTTTGTTGCCTAAGCCAGTGCTTGATTACATTGAGAAGGAAGGTCTTTACCGATGACTTATGAAGCTTATGTCGGACTATCTCGGCAAGACTTGTTGGCTAAGATAGCTGGCGTCATGTCAGATAAGCGTTTTAAGCATGTATTAGGTGTTGAAAAAGCTGCTATAGCTTTAGCCAAGCGCTATGGTTATGACGAGGTCAAGGCGGGTCTTGCGGGCTTGCTACATGATTATGCCAAGGAATTGTCAGATGAAGCTTTTTTGTCATTGATTGATAGATATGAGCTTGATGACGGGCTCAAATCGTGGGGCAACAATATCTGGCATGGTCTTGTTGGACGCTATTACATCGAAGAAGAGCTGGGGCTCACAGATACTGAGATATTAGATGCCATAGCTTGCCATACTGTAGGCTCTAGTCAGATGAGTGTACTAGATAAGATTGTCTATGTGGCTGACTATATTGAAGAAGGACGAGATTTTCCTGGTGTTGATGAGGCAAGACACTTGGCTGAGTGCTCGCTAAATCAAGCTGTGGCTTACGAGACCGCTAGGACAGTAGCTTATTTAGCAAGTCAAGCGCAGCCCATTTACCCCAAGACCTTAGAGACTTACAATCACTATATCGCCTATCTCAGAGAAGACGGGCAGAAAAAGAAGGATAAATGATGACAGAACAAGAATTATTAACAGGTGTAATCAAAGCCGCTGATGAAAAGCGTGCTGAGGATATTGTTATTTTGGATGTGGCTAGCTTGACTAGTGTGACGGATTATTTTGTGATTATGGCAGCGACCAACAGCCGTCAGCTAGAAGCTATCGCTGACAACATCAGAGAAAAAGTCAAGGAAATGGGCGAGGATAGCACTCATCATGAAGGCGACAGTAAGACAGGCTGGGTCCTTCTGGATTTGAATAGTGTAGTCGTTCATATCTTTTCACAAGATGAGCGCGAGCACTACAATCTTGAGAAATTGTGGCACGAAGCGCCTATGCTTGATGTCGAGACTTTTCTTGCCAAATAATTGACAAGTAGCCTTTTTTAAGGCTCTTTTTTACAGAAAGCGTGTAACAAATGACAAATTATGCTAGTTTTGCAGCAGTGTATGATGCGATTATGGATCATGCCCTTTATGATGAATGGACAGCTTTTAGCCTCAGGCATTTTCCAAAAGGAAAGAAGAGACTCTTAGAGTTGGCTTGTGGGACAGGGATTCAGTCAGTTCGCTTTGCTCAAGCAGGTTATGACGTGACTGGTTTAGATCTTAGTGCTGATATGTTAGCTATTGCTAAGGCGCGTGCCCAAAAAGCTGGGCAACCTATCTCTTTTGTCGAAGGAAATATGCTCCACTTAGCCGATATAGGTGAGTATGAGCTTGTGACGTGTTATTCTGATTCGTTGTGCTATATGGAAGATGAGGTAGCTGTTGGTGATGTCTTTAGTCAGGTGTATAGTGTCTTAAAAGAAGATGGTGTCTTTATTTTTGATGTGCATTCGACGTATCAGACTGACGAGGTCTTTCCTGGCTATGCTTACCATGAAAATGCCGAAGATTTTGCTATGGTGTGGGATAGTTATCAAGATGAAGCGCCTCATTCGGTTGTACATGAGTTGACTTTTTTCTTAAAGGAAGAAGACGGACGCTTTAGCCGTCATGATGAGATACATGAAGAGCGGACGTATGAGCTGTTGACCTATGATGTTTTACTAGAGCAGGCAGGCTTTAGGCATGTCGAAGTCTATGCAGACTTTACCGATGAAGCTCCTAAAGAGGACTCTAGGCGTTGGTTTTTTGTAGCTAAGAAATAAGATGATGAATCATGTGACAGGAATTGTAGCAGAGTTTAACCCTTTTCACAATGGCCATAAGTACCTTTTAGAGCAGGCTAGTGGACTAAAGGTGATTGCCATGTCGGGAAACTTTGTCCAAAGAGGAGAGCCAGCTTTTGTTGATAAGTGGACGAGGACGCAGATGGCTCTAACTTGTGGTGCTGATATTGTGGTGGAGCTTCCTTTTTTAGTGTCCGTTCAAGCGGCAGATTATTTTGCTAAAGGAGCCATTGATATTTTAGCCAAGCTAGGCGTGACGCAGTTGTGTTTTGGTAGCGAGGAGCTAAGAGATTATAATGCTTTGGGTGATGTGTATCAGTCTCAAAAAGCGGAGATGACAGCTTTTATCAAGGGCTTGCCAGATAGTCTATCCTATCCACAAAAGACACAGATGATGTGGCAACACTTTACAAATATTCCTTTTTCAGGGGAGACACCTAATCATATTTTGGCACTTGCTTATGCTAAGGTAGCTAGAGGATATGGCATTAGTCTCTCTCCTATCAAAAGGCAGGGGGCAGGTTTTCACTCGACTGAGAAAGACGTAGCTTATGCTTCGGCGACAAGCCTTAGGCATCATGCGGCTGATAAGGCTTTTCTGCGACGCTTTATGCCTAATGCGGAGCTTTTAGAGGAGGCTATTTTAGTTGATTGGTCCCTGTACTTTCCGCTTCTACGTTATCAGATTATGACGCATCAAGACTTGACAGAGATTTATCAAGTCAATAGCGAGTTGTCTAATAGGCTTAAGTTGGCGATAAAAAGTAGTCATACGGTTGAAGAATTGGTGGCTAAGACAGCGACAAAACGCTATACCAAAGCTCGCATTAGACGTATCTTGACTTATATCTTAGTCAATGCAACAGAAAGGCCACTTCCAAAAGCTATTCATGTCCTAGGCTTTTCAGCCAAAGGCCAGTCCCATCTCAAAACGCTAAGAGATAAGGTTGAGTTGGTGACCCGTATCGGAAAGACACCTTGGGATAGTCTCACCCAAAAAGCAGATAAGGTCTATCAGCTAGGAGATGAAGCGATAAGAGAACAAAATTATGGACAGATTGTTAGACGCTGTCCATAATGTAAAGCCCTTTTGTAGAGAAAGGGCTTTTTTCTAAGATTTTTATTATAAACAAAAAACAGTAAACGGTTGCAATTATTTGTGAATTATTGTACAATCATAAGTGAAGAAAATCACAAGATAAGTTTCTTCTCTACCACTGACAGATGACTAGGAGGACTATACATGGTCAAAAAAGCAGAAACGAAGGAATTAACCGTTGAAGAACAAGCCAATATCTATACAGATAGCTTGGTTGACAAAGCTTTAGAAGCGGAAGCTTTATTTGCGACGTATTCGCAAGAGCAAGTTGACAAAATCGTAGCCGCTATGGCTTTAGCAGGTTCAGAAGCTTCCTTGATGTTAGCACAAGAAGCGGTTGATGAAACAAAGCGTGGTGTTGTTGAAGATAAGGACACGAAGAACCGTTTTGCAACTGAAAATATCTACCATTCGATTAAAGATGAAAAGACAGTCGGTATTATCGGTGAGGATAAGATTACAGGGCAAATTCAAATTGCAGCGCCTTTAGGTGTTCTAGCTGGGATTGTACCTACAACTAATCCTACCTCAACGACGATGTTTAAGATTTTGGTGGCACTTAAGGCACGCAATGCTATCGTTTTTGCCTTTCACCCACAAGCGCATCATTGTTCGGCTCATGCTGCTCAAATCCTCTACGATGCAGCGCTCGCAGCGGGGGCTCCTAAGCATATTATTCAGTGGATTGAGACCCCTTCTATTGCCAATACATCGGCCCTTATCCAAAATAAAAAAATCGCCTCTATTCTTGCGACAGGTGGACCAGGTATGGTTAATGCAGCCTTGAAATCAGGTAATCCTTCTATGGGGGTAGGTGCTGGTAATGGTGCTGTTTATGTGGATCATACAGCCCACCTTGATCGTGCGGTAGAAGATCTCTTGATGTCTAAGCGATTTGACAATGGGATGATTTGTGCTACGGAAAATTCAGCCGTTGTTGAGGCGCCTATTTACAAAGAGTGGCTTCTTAAAATGCAAGAAAAAGGAGCTTATCTCGTTCCTAAAAAAGATTACAAGAAGATTGAGGATTTTGTCTTTAATGATCACAATGGTGTCAATGGCCCTGTTGCTGGTCGAAGTGCAGCTTGGATTTGTCAAGAGGCAGGTGTGAGCTTGCCAGAAGGTAAAGATGTCCTTTTATTTGAGCTTGACGCTAAGAATATCGGAGAAAAACTCTCCGCCGAAAAACTCTCACCGCTCTTATCTGTCTATAAGGCTAAAGACCGCAAAGACGGTATTGCTATTGTCTCTGCTCTTTTAGATTATCAAGGTGCTGGACACAATGCCGCTATCCAAATCGGTTCTCAAGCAGATCCTTTTGTAGCAGAATTTGGCGATCACATTAAAGCATCTCGTATCCTTGTCAACCAGCCTGACTCTATCGGTGGTATTGGTGATATTTATACAGATGCACTTAAAGCCAGTCTGACACTAGGTACAGGATCATGGGGGAAAAATTCATTGTCACATAATTTATCTACTGGTGACCTATTGAATATCAAAACGGTTGCAAAACGTCGTAATCGTCCTCAATGGGTACGTCTTCCAGAAAAAATTTACTACGAAAAAAATGCCATTTCTTATTTACAAGATGAGTGTGAGCCTATGAGCCGTGCGTTGATTGTAGCCGATCCAGGTATGGTCCAATTTGGCTTTGTAGATACAGTTCTTGCTCAGCTTGCTTTGCGTGAGGATAAGGTGACAACCGCTATTTATAGCACCGTTGAGCCAGATCCGACATTAGGTCAAACCATTGAGATTGCTAAACAAATGGCAAGCTTTAAGCCAGATACGATTATTGCCGTTGGTGGTGGTTCGGCTATGGATGCGGCTAAGGTAGCACGCTATATCTATGAGTACTCTCTTGACCAAGAAGAAGGTTATCTCAATAGCTATGAGGCAGTGAGTGAGCTCTTTACACGTCTGCAACAAAAATTTATCGACATCAGAAAACGGATTGTGACCTTTAAGCATCAGGTTGAGACACGACTTTTCTGTATTCCAACGACCTCTGGTACAGGCTCAGAAGTGACGCCTTATGCCGTCATTACAGATGACCATACGCATGTCAAATACCCTCTCACAGACTATGAATTGACACCGCAAGTAGCTATTGTTGACCCTGAGTTTGTTATGACAGTACCAAAACGCACTTGTGCCTTGTCAGGGCTTGATACGCTGTCTCATGCTTTAGAGTCTTATGTGTCTGTTGCTGCATCAGACTTTACTCGTCCATGGTCACTTGAGGCGATTAAGCTAGTGATGGAAAACTTAGAGACGTCTTATCATTACGACCCACAACACCCAACATTAGAAGGTGATTTGGCGCGTGAAAATATGCACTATGCGGCGACTCTTGCTGGTATGGCATTCTCTAATGCCTTCTTAGGAATCAATCATTCGCTAGCGCATAAGACAGGTGGTGAGTTTGGTTTGCCACATGGTTTAGCTATTGCTATTGCGATGCAACATGTTATCCGTTATAACGGTGTGTCTGGCAATGTGAAACGTAGTGTTTATCCACGCTATGAAGTCTATCGTGCTCAAAAAGACTATGCAGACATTGCGCGTGCTTTAGGGCTTAAAGGGCAGACAGATGAGGCTTTGGTAGAGGCACTTTGTGAACGTATTGATAACTTGATGAAGGCTATTGATGTGACACCTAGCTTATCTGCCAATGGTGTTAGCAAGGAAGCCTTTGACAAGTCAGTTGATGAGTTGGCGCTACTTGCTTATGATGACCAATGTACACCAGCTAACCCACGTCAGCCATATATTAAAGAGTTAAAACAACTGCTTATTGACATGTTTTAAGTAGCTATTAAAGGGAAAATGGGCGTCTAGCTCATTTTTCTTTTGAGGTTATGTTACGGTTTACAAGAGCTAGTCAGAAACAAGGAATGATGATACAATAGAATAAACGACTTACTTATGGAGGACAATATGTCAACGCATCATAGACATCAACAAAAATCTAAAAAAAACAAGCCCATTGTGATTATTTTAGGGTTAGTCCTTTTGGGGTGTCTGGTCTTTCAAGCTTATCTTTTAACTCATGCAGGGCAACTGAAAAAGTCAGTGTCAACTGCTAAGACAAGTGTAAAGACGAGCACATCCCAATCCTCTCAAGCAAAGGCAAAAGAGATGAGCTGGGAGAGAAAGTCTGATCCTGTACAGATTCCCATTTTGATGTATCATGCCATTCATGTCATGGATCCTTCAGAGGTAGCTAGTGCCAATTTAATTGTTGATCCAGCGGTTTTTGATAGTCACATCAAGCGTTTAAAAGATGAGGGGTATTATTTTTTGACGCCTGAGGAAGCTTATAAGGCTCTAGAGGAAAATAGCCTGCCCACAGGTGTGGATAAGGTCGTTTGGCTGACTTTTGATGATGGCAATGCGGATTTTTACACTCAAGCTTATCCTATTTTAAAAGAGTATGGTGTTAAAGCTACCAATAATATCATCACAGGATTTGTAGAAGAAGAAAGAGCAAGTAATGTAACTGTGGAGCAGATGCGTGAGATGAAGGAGCATGGGATGTCTTTTCAGTCGCATACTCAAAATCACCCCGATCTCTCAAGCAAAGATAGTCTCACCCAGGCCCAAGAAATGACAGAAAGTAAAGCTTACCTTGATGATGTATTGGCTCAAGAGACTATTGCCTTAGCGTATCCGTCTGGTCGCTACAATCAGCTTACCGAAGCAAATGCTAGCGATATCTATAAGCTAGCCGTTACGACTAATGAAGGTCTGGCCGAAAAGGCAGATGGTCTTTTAAGTCTTGATCGTGTCAGAGTATTGCCTGGTATGACTGCAGACGATTTATTACTAGCGATGGGAGATCATCAGTAGTTTTGTATAAAAGCATTAACAATTAGCCATAAAAGTGCTATAATAAGGGAGATTGTGCTGGCAAGCTATTTTGCCACTAGATTAGACGAAAAGGAGACCATTATGGGACGCAAATGGGCCAATATTGTTGCCAAAAAAACTGCCAAAGATGGCGCTAACTCAAAAATCTATGCCAAGTTTGGTGTTGAGATTTATGTTGCTGCAAAACAAGGAGAACCAGATCCTGAGTCAAATTCTGCCTTAAAATTTGTCTTGGAGCGCGCAAAGCAAGCGCAGGTACCAAAGCATGTAATTGATAAGGCTATCGACAAGGCTAAGGGAAATACAGACGAGACATTTGTTGAAGGTCGCTACGAAGGTTTTGGACCTAATGGTTCGATGATTATCGTTGATACATTGACCTCAAATGTCAACCGTACTGCAGCCAATGTCCGTACAGCTTACGGTAAAAATGGCGGTAACATGGGTGCTTCTGGTTCTGTTGCTTACTTGTTTGATAAAAAAGGTGTCATTGTCTTTAAAGGCGATGATGCAGATGCTGTTTTTGAGCAATTATTAGAAGCAGATGTTGATGTGGATGATGTCGAAGCAGAAGAAGGGACAATCACTGTTTATACAGCACCGACTGATCTTCACAAGGGGATTGAAGCACTACGCGCTAATGGTGTTGAAGAATTTCAAGTGACAGAGCTTGAGATGATTCCTCAATCAGAAGTAACGCTTGAAGGTGAGGACCTTGAGACATTTGAAAAATTGATTGATGCCCTTGAGGCAGATGATGATGTTCAAAAAGTCTATCACAATGTTGCTGATATGTAAGACATTTTTGACAGTCAAACCTGCTTAGGTTTGGCTTTTTTTGATACAATAACCAAAAAGGAGGTTGGGTATGAAAAAGTGTCTGGGGCTTGTACTTTTTATCTTGACGTTATTGGTGTCGCCGACTGTTTTGGCGGATGTCTCTTATACGATTCCTAATTATCAAGCAAATCTTGTGATTCATAAGGATAATACTGCGGATTTTACACAGGAGATAACCTATCAATTTGAGAGTGATTACAATGGGCAAATCATAACGCTAGGTAATCAGAAAATGCCTGATGGTTTTAGTATAGATGATTCTCCGCAGATTAGCGTAGCTACTAAGCGTCACAATCAAACCTTAACGCCTGAAATAACCTCTGAGATAAAAGATTTGGGAGATGGTTATTCGCTCAAGGTTTATAATGCAGGGCAAGAGGATGATCGTGTGACGGTGCGAGTGGTCTGGCATCTCAAGCAGTTGCTGAGCGTTTATGACGATGTCGCAGAGCTTAATTGGCTACCGATTAGTGATTGGGATGAGACGTTAGGACACGTGCGTTTTGTCGTTAGCACAGATGATGCGACGTCTGACAGCGCTCTTTGGGGGCACAGAGGTGGGCTTTATGCGCCTTTACAAGCTAGTAAAGATGACAACGCCTTAGTGCTTGAGGCAGATAATGTTGATGGCGCACTGGAATTACACGGTTATATCGACAGCAACTACTTTTTAGGGATAAGGAAGAAGACAAGTAAGCAAAAAGAGGCTATCTTAGAGACAGAGTCTAAGATTTTGAGGTATTATCAAAAGCAAGTGACTTTTTATGGCAGTAAGCTATCAGTGTGGCTTTTGGTGGGTATAGTGACGCTTAGTTTCGCTCTGTTCTTTTACCTTTATCGGCTCAATCGTTTCAGCCATTTTAATAAAAAGGCTAGACTTTATGAGCCACCTGAGGACTTGTCTCCGTTACTTCTTGCTGATAATCTTTATGGGGTGACACTGTCTGATATGTCTAAAAAGACAAGTCAAGTCACCTTTGATAATCTGGTGAGGGCGACACTTTTAGACTTAATCGATCGTCAAATCATCACCTATGATGGTG
This sequence comes from Streptococcus lishijunsis, assembly GCF_047290665.1. Lineage (NCBI taxonomy): Bacteria > Bacillati > Bacillota > Bacilli > Lactobacillales > Streptococcaceae > Streptococcus > Streptococcus lishijunsis. Next base: position 26,555 of record NZ_JBLBUC010000002.1, read on the forward strand.
AGGCTAAGTGTCTGAGTATTGTCCATCTAGAAGCTGCGACTGGCTCTGATCGTGACGTGATTGACTTGATGTTTGGAGAGAGAAAGAGCTGCTTGTTAGAAGACTTATTTTCAGATTATCAGTATGATTTTGAAAAAGAGCTGAAGGTTCTTAAGAAGCGCTATAAAGGTGAAGCGCTAAGGCGTAGGGTGCGACAAAGTGCTAAAGGCAAACGTCAGTTGTTATCGACAAGGCAGGCAAATCTAGAGCGCTCTATTCAAAAGGAAATCAAGCAAGGGTTCTATCCGCCTGTTTACCATCCACTAAGCTTATCAGCGATACTTGTGATGAGTAGTAGTCTGCTAGGGATTTTTGCCATGAGCTGTGCTAGTGTCATCACCTGTGTCTATGTCTTTTCAAGTAGTGAGGAGTCTTATTTGCAGGCGATGTATCTGGGATTGACAAGTCTTGGAGCACTACTTAGTCTGGGGCTTTTCTGGTTAGTTAAGAAACGATACGATGAGGGGGTAGTGACAAAAGAGGGCAGAGAGCGTTTGTATCAATGGCGTAGTTTTAGCAATATGCTAAGAGACATAGGCAACTTTGAGCGTGCAGAGCTAGAGAGCATTGTCATCTGGAATAGGCTGTTGGTGTATGCGACTTTATTTGGTTATGGTGATGAGGTGGAAAAAGCCTTGAAAATAAGAGGAATAGACCTGCCTATGGCTTTATCCTTTGATGATTTTACTTATCTTTCTAGACACTTAGCGTATGGGACCAGACAGTTCTATGCAAGCTCTCAAGCAATCTCAACGGCGACTCATTTTACCTTGCCGAGTCACTCAGGAGGTCAAGGTGGCTTTTCTGGAGGTGGCGGAGGCGGAGGTGGTGGCGCTTTTTAGGAAAGTTTCCCCAGCTTTGATTGGCGCTAGGTGGACAATGTGGTATAATGGAGGCATTACGTATTAGGGAGACATTATGTTACTGCTTGAATTATTAAAAGCGATTTTATTTGGTATTGTCGAGGGCATTACCGAATGGCTACCTGTATCTAGTACAGGTCACCTCATTTTATTGCAAGAATTTGTGAATTTAAAACAGTCAGAGAGCTTCATGGAGATGTTTAATATCGTCATCCAGCTTGGGGCTATTATAGCTGTTATTATTATCTACTTTGAGCGCCTTAATCCCTTTCAGCCAGGAAAGAGTGCCAGAGATATCCGTCTGACGTGGCAGTTGTGGCTTAAGGTAGTGATTGCTTGTATTCCCTCTATTGTGATTGCTGTGCCACTTGATAATTGGTTTGAAGCGCATTTTAGCTCTATGCTGTCTATTGCTATTGCTTTGATTGTTTATGGGATTGCCTTTATTTGGATTGAAAAGCGAAACGCAACCATCGAGCCTCAAGTGACGAGTCTTAGCCGAATGTCTTATAAGACAGCTTTTTGGATTGGTTGCTTTCAGGTCTTGAGTATCGTACCTGGGACGAGTCGTTCAGGGGCGACTATTTTAGGAGCGATTATTGTCGGGACAAGTCGTTCGGTAGCGACGGATTTCACCTTTTTCTTAGCCATTCCGACTATGTTTGGCTACAGTGGGCTTAAGTTTGTCAAGTTTTTCCTTGATGGCAATACTCTAGGATTTAATCAAATCCTCATTTTGTTGGTCGCTAGCATTACCGCTTTTGTCGTCAGTCTTTACGCTGTACGTTTCTTGACAACTTACGTGAAAAAACATGATTTTACCGTCTTTGGTAAATACCGTATTGTTTTGGGGAGTATCATCATTATTTATAGTCTAGTCAAGCTGTTTATGCACTAATGAAAAACTAGGTAGAGACCTAGTTTTTTTAACTGTCAATTGCACAATAACAAGTTTTTCTGTATAATGATAAAAGGAGAAAAAGGACTGATATAGTACTTTTTTGTTAAATGATAACCCGTATGAGGAATTCTAGTATGGAAATGAAACAAATAAGTGAAACAACCTTGAAAATTTCAATCAGTATGGAAGATTTGTCTGATCGTGGGATGGAGCTCAAAGATTTTTTAATCCCTCAAGAAAAGACAGAAGAATTTTTCTATACGGTTATGGACGAGTTGGATTTGCCAGATAATTTTAAAAATAGTGGCATGTTGAGCTTTCGTGTCACCCCAAGAAAAGATCGTATCGATGTTTTTGTGACTAAGTCAGAGATTGACAAGGACCTTAATTTTGAAGATTTGGCGGAGTTTGGGGACATTTCTAAGATGTCACCAGATGATTTTTTCAAGACATTAGAAAAAACAATGAAAGCTAAAGGTGATACTGCAGCACATGAGAAGCTAGAGCAAATCGAGCAGATGATGGAGGCCGAGTTAGATGAGGCTAGTGCTCAAGCAGTTGATACGGATGGTGATATAGCCCTTAGTGATTATGTTCATTATGTCTTTTCCTTTGAGGACTTGGAGCAGGTTATTCGTTTTGTAAAGACCATTGACTTTGAGACAGAAGCCTCAGAACTTTATAAAGAGCCGGATGGCTATTATATGACGGTATTGTTGAGTTTAGAAAATCAACCAAGCCATTATGCCAATCTGATGTATGCACGCATGCTAGAGCATGCTAATCAGTCTCGAAAAACACGTGCTTATCTCCAAGAACACGCCTTAAAGCTGATGGTAGATGATGCAATTGGACACTTACAGTTAGTGAAGATGGGATAGCTTATGTCATTTAGTTTGCTTTGGGTTTTATTGGTTACCTTTTTCATCTCATTGTTTTTGACGCCGATTATCAGGCGTTTATCCTTTAAGGTGGGGGCAGTCGATCGTCCAAATGCGCGTCGAATCAATAAAGTTGTTATGCCAAGTGGTGGTGGGCTTGCCATTTTCATCACTTTTGTGATAGCAACGTTCTTTATCATGCCTCTTATCTCGGATAATTATGCCTATTCTAGGTGGCACGAGCCTTACCAACTCTACATTTTGCCAGTGGTTGTGGGGGCGCTAGTCATTGTTGTCACAGGCTATTTAGATGATATTTTTGAGCTGAAACCTCTACCGAAATTACTGGGAATTGTGGTCGCTGCAACCATTGTGTGGGCATTTACAGACTTTCGGTTTGACAGCTTTAAAATTCCGTTTGGAGGGCCGTTGTTAAACTTCAATCCCCTGTTGATTTATTTTTTGACGATTTTGTGGATTGTCGCTATCACAAATGCGATCAATCTGATTGATGGGTTAGATGGTTTGGTTAGTGGCGTATCCATTATCAGTCTGTTGACCATGGCTGTGGTATCTTATTTCTTTTTGCCGCAGGTTGATATTTTTCTGACCTTGACGATATTGGTCATGGTGTCAGCTATTGCAGGTTTTTTCCCTTATAATTATCACCCTGCTAAGATTTATCTTGGCGATACAGGTGCTCTGTTTATTGGTTTTATGATTGGTGTTTTATCGCTTCAAGGTTTGAAAAATTCAACAGCTGTCGCAGTTATCACCCCTGTCATCATATTGGGAGTGCCTATTTTGGATACCGTGGTTGCGATTATCCGACGGACTTTATCAGGTAAGAAATTTTATGAGCCAGACAAGCTTCATCTGCACCATCGCCTCTTGTCTATGGGATTTAGCCACAAGGGTGCTGTATGGATGGTCTATGCGATTGCGTTTATCTTTTCACTCATTGCGCTCTTACTCAATGTCTCTAGCCGTTGGGGTGGGGTTCTCCTAATGTTTGGTTTGCTCTTTACATTGGAGATTTTTATCGAAGGCCTAGGCATATGGGGTGAAAATCGGACGCCTTTATTTAATGGTTTTAAATGGTTGGGCAGCAAAGTCTACCGTAATCGTCATAAAAATGACTAATAGACACTAAAAGCTTAGAAGGTTTATTCTAAGCTTTTTATCATGTCAAGTAAAATGCCTTAAAATCAGTCAAGATAATAGAAAGCTGTTTTTTTTTCTGTTATAATAATCATTACAAACAATGGGCGTAGCCCCTTGTCTGCCAATAGTATTTTGAAAAAAGGAGCATATAGATGTCTGTACTTGAAATCAAAAATCTCCATGTCTCTATCGAAGACAAGGAAATCTTAAAAGGGCTTAATTTGACCCTCAAAACAGGTGAAATCGCAGCTATCATGGGACCTAATGGGACAGGTAAATCAACCCTTTCTGCCGCTATTATGGGCAATCCCAACTATGAAGTGACTGAAGGTGAGATTCTCTTTGATGGGGAGAATATCCTTGAATTAGAAGTAGATGAGCGTGCGCAGTTGGGACTATTTTTGGCTATGCAGTACCCATCAGAAATCCCAGGTATTACAAATGCTGAGTTTATCCGTGCAGCGATGAATGCTGGTAAAGAAGATGATGAAAAGATTTCTGTACTTGACTTTATCACTAAGTTGGATGAGAAAATGGCACTGCTTGGTATGAAAGAGGAAATGGCAGAGCGCTATCTCAACGAAGGCTTTTCTGGTGGTGAGAAAAAGCGTAATGAAATCTTGCAGTTACTCATGTTAGAGCCTAAGTTTGCCCTCTTAGATGAAATTGACTCAGGTCTTGATATCGACGCCCTAAAGGTTGTCTCAAAAGGGGTCAATGCCATGCGTGGTGAAGGTTTTGGTGCGATGATTATCACCCACTACCAACGCTTGTTAAACTACATCACACCAGATGTGGTTCATGTCATGATGGATGGGCGTGTTGTCTTATCAGGTGACGCCGAATTAGCAGCACGCTTAGAGCGTGAAGGGTATGCTAAAATCGCCGAAGAGTTAGGTCTTGAGTACAAAGAAGAAGTTTAGCGTGGTAAGGCTAGGAAGATCATTTCAGGGGCTTTCTTAGCACTTTACGGACTTTTTGAAATCTAAAGGAGGAAATAATGACAAAAGAAGCTATTGTAAACTTCTCTCAGGAAAAGGCAGAGCCTTCATGGCTATTAGAGCGTCGCCTAGCAGCTTATGACCTTATAGATACACTAGCTTATCCTGTGATTGAGCGTGTCAAATTTCATCGTTGGAATCTAGGTGATGGGACCATTGCTGAAAATGAAGCAGCTATCACTGTTCCTGATTTTACCGCGCTTTCAGATAATCCTAAGCTAGTTCAGATTGGCAGCCAAACCTTGCTTGAGCAGCTACCGCAAGATTTGATAGACAAAGGTGTCGTCTTTACAGACTTAGCAGGTGCTCTAGAAGTGATTCCAGATGTGGTTGAGGCGCATTTTGGGACAGCAACAGACTACAAGGAAGACAAATTATCAGCGTATCATACAGCTTATTTTAACAGTGCAGCTGTCCTTTATGTCCCTGATAATGTTGAGATTGATCAAGCGGTTGAAGGTGTTTTTTACCAAGATAGTACAAGTAAAGTCCCTTTTAATAAGCATATCTTGATTATCGCAGGGAAAAATAGTAAATTGAGTTATCTTGAGCGTTTACAAAGTCTAGGAGACGGTCAAGAAAAGACATCAGCCAATATCAGTGTCGAGGTGATTGCGCTTGACGGTGCTCAAGTCAAGTTTTCAGCGATTGATCGTTTGGGTGAGCATGTCACGACTTATATCAGCCGTCGTGGGCGTCATAGTCGTGATGCGGTTATTGATTGGGCGCTTGGTGTCATGAATGAAGGTAATGTCGTTGCCGATTTTGATTCGGATTTGATCGGACACGGTAGTCACGCTAACCTTAAAGTGATTGCCGTCTCTTCAGGCAGACAAGTCCAAGGCATTGATACACGTGTGACTAATTACGGTCACAATTCAGTAGGACATATCTTGCAACACGGCGTTATCCTAGAGCGTGGGACATTGACTTTTAATGGTATTGGTCACATCATCAAAGGAGCTAAAGGTGCTGATGCTCAGCAAGAAAGCCGTGTCTTGATGTTATCAGATAAGGCAAGAAGTGACGCCAATCCTATTTTATTGATTGATGAAAATGACGTCACAGCAGGTCACGCGGCCTCTATCGGACAGGTCGATCCAGATGATTTGTATTATTTGATGAGTCGAGGACTTGATCAAAAAACAGCAGAACAATTAGTGATTCGTGGCTTCCTTGGAGCTGTTATCGTTGAGATTCCGCTCAAGGATGTCCAAAAAGAAATGATAAGTGTCATTGATACAAAATTAGAAAAGAGATAATATGGTTGATTCATTAGCAAAACGAGTGGTTGATTTTCCTATTTTAGACCAGTTCGTTAATGATGAACCATTGGTCTATCTAGATAATGCTGCAACAACTCAAAAGCCTAAGCAAGTTGTACAAGTGCTTGAGGATTACTATCTTATTGACAATGCCAATGTTCACCGTGGGGTGCATACTTTGGCTGAGAGAGCTACGCGTCAGTACGAGGCAGCAAGAGAGAAGTTGAGACGCTTTTTAAATGCTAAGTCTAGTAAAGAGATTCTCTTTACACGAGGGACAACGACAGGACTTAACTGGGTGGCTTCCTTTGCTAAGGAAGTCTTGTCAGAGGGCGATGAAGTGTTGATTTCGATTATGGAGCACCACTCCAATATCGTTCCTTGGCAAGAAGCCTGTAAGGCAACTGGTGCAAAGCTGGTTTACGCATACCTGAAAGATGGCAAGCTTGACTTAGAAGATTTATATCATAAACTATCTTCTAAGACTAAGTTTGTGGCGCTAGCGCATGTCTCAAATGTCCTAGGTTGTGTGAATCCTATCAAAGAGATCGCTCAAAAAGCGCATGATTATGGTGCCTATATGGTGGTAGATGGAGCGCAGTCAGCTCCTCATATGCCCATTGATGTCCGTGATTTAGATTGTGATTTTTTTGCGCTGTCAGGCCATAAAATGCTGGGTCCCACTGGTATCGGGGTGCTTTATGGTAAGGAAGCGCTCCTAGAGCAGATGTCACCTGTTGAGTTTGGTGGGGAGATGATTGATTTTGTCTATGAAGACTCAGCGACTTGGACGGAGTTACCGTGGAAATTTGAAGCAGGGACTCCTAATATCGCAGGAGCTATTGCACTGGGCGCGGCCGTTGATTATCTAAGTGAGATAGGTATGGAAGCTATTTATAGCTACGAAAAGGAGTTGGTGGCTTATCTTATGCCTAAGTTGCAGGCGATTGAGGGATTGACCTTATATGGACCTTCTGAGGTAAGTGAGCACACAGGTGTCTTTGCTTTTAATCTAGCTGGTTTACACCCACATGATGTAGCCACGGCGCTTGATTATGAAGGGGTCGCGCTACGAGCAGGACATCACTGTGCCCAACCTCTAATCAATCATCTTGGGATTTCCTCAGCGGTGCGTGCAAGCCTTTATATCTACAATAGCAAAGCCGATTGTGATAAGTTGGTTGAGGCAATCGAAAAGACAAAGGAGTTTTTCAATGGCACTCTCTAAGTTAGATAGTTTGTATATGGCAGTCGTCTCAGACCATTCTAAAAACCCTCATCACTATGGCAGTCTTGAAGGTGTAGAGCAGCTGGTTTTAAATAACCCTACTTGCGGGGATGTTCTGAGTTTGTCTGTGCGATTTGAAGATGATAAGATTGCAGATATTGCATTTTCTGGAGAGGGCTGTAGCATCTCTACTGCTTCAGCCAGTATGATGACAGATGCTGTTTTGGGTAAGACAAGAAAAGAAGCAAAGGCGTTGTCAGCTGTGTTTTCAGCGATGGTACAAGGACAGACCACAGGAGACGAATCTCGTCTTGGTGAGGCGAGGTTGTTATCAGGTGTGGCAAAATTTCCACAAAGGATAAAATGTGCCACACTAGGCTGGCATGCGCTAGAAAAAGTCATTGAAAGAGAAGAACACAATTAGTGAAATAATCGAGAAAGGATGCTTATGTCTGAAGTAAATGAAAAAGTAGAACCAAAGCCTATTGATTTGGGTGAGTATAAGTTTGGTTTTCATGATGATGTTGAGCCTGTGTATTCGACAGGTAAGGGACTTAGCGAAGCGGTTGTTCGAGAATTGTCAGCTGCTAAGGGTGAGCCTGAGTGGATGCTTGATTTTCGTTTGAAATCTTTAGAAGTTTTCAACAAAATGCCGATGCAAGAATGGGGACCAGATCTTTCTGACATTGATTTTGATGATTTGATTTACTATCAAAAACCATCTGATAAGCCAGCGAGAACATGGGATGAAGTTCCTGAAAAAATCAAGGAAACCTTTGAGCGTATTGGTATTCCAGAAGCAGAGCGTGCGTATTTGGCAGGAGCATCTGCTCAGTATGAGTCAGAAGTTGTCTATCACAATATGAAAGAGGAGTTTGAAAAGTTAGGGATTATTTTTACCGATACAGACTCAGCTTTGAAAGACTATCCTGACTTGTTTAAGCAGTATTTTGCAAAATTAGTGCCTCCAACGGATAACAAACTAGCGGCGCTTAACTCAGCTGTCTGGTCTGGCGGTACCTTTATCTATGTGCCAAAAGGCGTTAAGGTTGATATTCCTTTACAGACTTACTTCCGTATCAACAATGAAAACACAGGTCAGTTTGAGAGGACTTTGATTATTGTTGATGAGGGTGCGAGTGTCCACTATGTTGAAGGGTGTACAGCTCCGACTTACTCAAGTAATAGCTTACATGCGGCTATCGTTGAGATTTTCTCTCTTGAGGGGGCGTACATGCGCTATACGACCATCCAAAACTGGTCTGACAATGTCTATAACTTGGTGACAAAACGTGCCACAGCCAAGAAAAATGCTACCGTTGAGTGGATTGATGGTAACTTAGGGGCTAAGACGACCATGAAGTATCCATCTGTCTTTTTAGATGGTGAGGGTGCGCGTGGTACTATGTTATCTATCGCCTTTGCCAATACTGGTCAACATCAAGATACAGGTGCCAAGATGATTCACAATGCGCCACACACAAGCTCTTCTATCGTCTCAAAATCAATTGCTAAAGGCGGTGGTAAGGTGGATTATCGTGGACAGGTGACTTTTGCGAAAAATTCCAAAAAATCAGTTAGCCACATTGAGTGTGATACCATTATCATGGATGACTTATCGGCTTCTGACACCATACCGTTCAATGAAATCCATAATTCACAAGTTGCGCTTGAGCATGAGGCTAAAGTATCTAAAATCTCAGAAGAACAACTGTATTATCTCATGAGCCGTGGCTTATCTGAGAGTGAGGCGACAGAGATGATTGTCATGGGATTTGTAGAGCCTTTCACCAAAGAACTACCTATGGAGTATGCGGTTGAGCTTAATCGCTTGATTGCTTACGAGATGGAAGGTTCAGTAGGTTAATAAATAGCAAGCAAAAAGCACTCGTATGAGTGCTTTTTTTAAAAGGTTATGTGAAGGCTTGGATCAATTTATGCCACCAAATCGTCAGAAAAAAGGCGGGCTCTACGGAATCTTTTGCTAAGAGTGTTATACTTGGTTCTTTTTCTAGATAACCACTACCCACCAAATCAGTGTCCTTATAGACCAACTTAGCCAGTGCTTGTCCTTTTTTGATAGGTGCGTAGGCTTCTTGGTCCTGTGTGATAGTGGTTGTGACCTTGTCATTGTTCTTTGGGACAACGACCTTGAAATCAGCGTCAGCCACAAGAGTGACAGAAGAGGATTTGCCATCTAGGACTTCAAGGCGGCTATCTTGATAGCTTTGCCCCTTTGTCACCAGCGTCTTCATGCTAAAGGTATGATAGACATAGTCTAAGAGAGCATTGGTGGCTGAAAAGCGTGCGCCGTCATTGCTATCAGCATTGTCGGCATCAAGAATGACCGTAATGACTCGCATATCCTCTTCAAGCGTGGTGGCGACAAAGCAAGCGCCAGCTAATTGGGTTGTACCAGTCTTGAGCCCATCAACACCAAGTCGAGCATAAGGCATAGTCTCAAGCATGAGATTTGAGTTGGTCATACTTGTCTCACCAAAGCTTGAGCTAGCTTTCTGTGTAATCTCTAGGACTTCTGGAAAGTCTGTGATGAGATGCCTTGCGACGATAGCAAGGTCCATAGCGCTCATGCGATTTTCATCATTTGTTTGACTATTAGGGTAGATATGCTCACCTAGCATATCATTGTTGAGACCTGAGGCATTGACCAGCTTAGCATCTGTAATACCCCATGACTCTAGCTGTTTGATCATCATATCGACAAATTTAGGCTCACTACCTGCGATTTTTTCTGCCAGGGCAATAGCTGCGCTATTAGCACTAGGGATGAGGCTTGCTTCGACGAGCTCTCTGACACTATATTGTCTAGCTGGCATGGGGACATTACTGACGTCTGGGTTAGTGGTCAGCTGATAGGCATAATCAGAGATGTCCACCTTACTATCCCAAGAAAGCGTCCCTTCTTTGATCGCTTGATAGACTAGATAGACAGTCAAGAGCTTACTGGTCGAAGCGACAGCAGCTGGGGTAGTCGCTTCTTTTTCATAGAGAATCTTTCCTGTACTAACCTCAACAGCGATAGCGTGCTTAGCAGGGACATCAAAACTATCAGCTCTAGCACTTAGCATACTAAAGCTTGCCCAAAGGATAGAGAGCACTATCAGTAGCTTCATATGTAATAAGTAGTAACATCTTTTCATCATGATGTTATTATATCATAGGAGGGATAAAGGGTAATGATTTGACTCCTGATAAGAGCGTCAAAAACTTTTGTAGCAAAGATTTTCACCTTTTCATGTGCGAATTTTCAGAATATATTGTCAAAAATACTTTTATTTTAGGAAACTTTAAGGTATAATAGAGGTATTGTTACAGTTGTACGCTTAACAGGAAATCATTAGGAAAAAGGGAGAGATGTTATGAGTCAAAAGTCTAAATGGCTTGCAACAGCAGGTGTTACCTTGTTAGCGGTATCTGCTTTAGCAGCATGTTCAAATCAAAAAACGTCATCATCAAATAATAAGGATACATTACCAACGTCTGTCACCAATGAAGGGACAGTCAAAGAAGACGCTACACTTAATGTAGCTGTCGTGGATGATTCGGGTGGTGTGGGTATTGTCATGCCTGAGCTTCCAGGTGCTTCTGTCGATAGTGACCTTGCCGAGTATGCCTATGAGTTTATGTTTACGAGTGATGAAAATCTTCAGATTTCAGATACAGGGCTTGCAACAGCTACTATTGATGAGGATAAAAAGACAGTGACGGTTAGTCTGACAGGCAAAGACTATAAGTGGTCAGACGGTCAACCTTTCACTATTGATGACTATATCTTTGCTATTGAAAAGATAGGAGATAAAGACTACACAGGTATTCGTTATAATGAAGGTTTCTCTAGCATTGTAGGTATGGCAGATTATCATGACGGTAAGACAGATACTATTTCAGGTATTGAAAAGAAAGATGACTATACAGTGGTCTTACAGTATGAGGATATCAATCCTTCAATGACTTATGTCAGCTACCTGCCTATGTATGCTGTTCCAAAGCATATCTTCCAAGACATTCCTGTCAAAGATTGGGAGCAAAGTGAGTACGCACGTGAGAAGTATGTCGGCATGGGACCTTATAAGATCAAAGAAATCGTCCCAGGTGAGTCTATCGTCTATGAGGCAAACCCATACTACTACCGTGGCGAAGCGAAAATCAAGCATGTCAAAAAAGACCTAGTATCAACAGATACGATCGCATCAGAAGTGAAAGCTGGTCATTATGATATCGTATCATCAATGCCAAGTGATCAGTACGATCAATTCCAAACATTTACAAATGTGGATATCTTAGCCAGCAAGTCAAATACCTTCCACTATATGGGCTTTAAGCTAGGAAAAGTAGAAAATGACAAGTTTGTTCGTTTGACAGATGCTAAGGTGGCTGATGTCAACTTACGTCAAGCCCTAGCCTATGCTCTTGATAATGAGCAATTAGGTCAGACCGTCTATAACGGCTTTTGGACTCCTGCCACAACACTAGAGATTAGCTTCTTTGGTGATTTGCATGATAAAAAGGCTAAGGGTTACCCATATGACCCAGAAAAAGCTAAGGAGTTACTAGAAGAAGCAGGCTACAAAGATAGTGACAATGATGGTTATGTAGAAACACCAAAAGGTGACAAACTGACCCTCACGCTTGCTGCACCACAGCGTGGAGATGCCTTTGAGTCTATGATTCAACAATACATCGAGTGGTGGAAGCAAATCGGTGTCAAAGTAGAACTCTTCAATGGACGTACCATGGAGAAGAATGCCTTCTATGAAGAAATCGAAAAAAATGATACCAAAGTTGATATGTTCTTAGGAGCTGTTGGGACAGGCTTTGATCCATCACCGATTGGCCTTTGGGGATCAAGTCCTACAAGCACGATCAATAAGACAGGCTTTGCTTCAGAAGAGCAAGATAAACTCTTTGCTAAGCTCGTGTCACCAGAAGCGATGGATGAAGATTATCGTATCAAGGCTTATGCTGAGTGGCAAGAATATGCTAACAAGCAGCTTTATGCAGCACCACTTTTTGAGATAAGCGAAGGTGTTGTTGTCAATAAACGTGTGAAATATTACGAAACCGCTATTGGTTCAGAAAAAGCACGTATTGAAAATCTTGAGCTAGTCGAAGATAAAGGTATTGCTGATAAATAATCATAAATGTAAGGCTAAGGAGGTGAAAAGGCTTATCAGACGCTGACGTTTGATAAGGACCTTCGCCTCTTTTGCTATTTACTGGGAGAGAGGATAAATGTATGACGGAGAGTAAGATCTTACTAGACATCAAGGATTTGCACGTAGGCTTTAGAATACGTGATAACTTCTATGATGCTGTAGATGGTGTTTCTCTAGCGATTAAGGAAAATGAGATTGTGGCGATTGTCGGAGAGTCTGGCTGTGGGAAGTCAACTCTAGCAACAGCTATCATGGGCTTACACAATCCCAACAACACACAATTACAAGGTGAGATAATCTATAACAATCAAAACTTACTAGACTTATCAGAGGAGGCTATCAACCAATTTCGAGGTAATGACATTGGTATGATTTTCCAAGACCCTCTAGCTTCTTTGAACCCTTTGATGAGTGTGGGAAGTCAGATTGATGAAGTACTATACTATCATACGGACATGTCTGCAAGCGAGCGTAGGGAGCGTGTCTTGGAGTTATTGGGGCAAGTCGGCATCCCAAATCCTAAGCGTATCTATGATCAATACCCTCATGAACTCTCAGGCGGTATGAGACAGCGTATAGGTATTGCTATTGCCTTGTCATGTAAGCCGTCTATCATCATTGCTGACGAGCCGACAACAGCGCTAGATGTGACCATTCAAGCACAGATTTTAGATTTACTCCAAGATATTCAGACAGAGACCAAGTCAGGTATTATCCTGATTACACATGACTTAGGGGTAGTGGCAGAGACGGCTGACCGTGTAGCAGTCATGTATGCTGGTGAAATCGTGGAAATCGCAGAGGTCGATGAGCTATTTAGCAATCCTAAGCATCCTTACACACGCTCACTTTTAAAATCAAATCCTCAAGCAGGACGTGAAGACGAAGAGCTCTATGTCATTCAAGGAGCAGTGCCTTCTATTGTCAATATCAAACGAGAGGGCTGTCGTTTTGCGCCTCGTATTCCATGGGTTGCGGCTAATCACCATGAGGACAATCCAAGATTACATGAAGTGTCGCAGGGACATTTTGTCCGCTGCTTGTGTTATCAATCTTTTAATTTTGAAAGTGAGAAATAAGCGATGGGATTTATTGAAGTTAAAGATTTAAAAGTTCATTATCCGATTCGTAGTGGTTTTTTCAATCGTGTGACAGACTATGTCTATGCTGTCGATGGTGTGGATCTTAGTATAGAGGCAGGCAAAACCTATGGTTTGGTTGGAGAATCTGGCTCTGGAAAATCAACTATCGGCAAAACCATTATCGGATTAGAAAAAGCAACCTCTGGTCAGATTTTTTATGAGGGAAATGATGTCACTAACCGCCAACGTAAAAATAGCGATCACTTTAGTCAAAACGTTCAGATGATTTTTCAGGATTCGCTCTCAAGTTTTAATCCTAAAAAGCGTATTTTAGATATTATCGCAGAGCCTATCCGTAATTTTGAGCGTCTATCAGCAGGTGAAGAAAGGCAAAAAGTGTTGTCTTTACTAGATACTATTGGACTGGGGGAGGAAGTCCTTCTCAAGTATCCTCACGAATTTTCAGGAGGACAACGTCAGCGTATCGGTATCGCACGAGCACTAGCTAGCAATCCACGCTTGATTATTGCTGATGAGCCTGTATCTGCCTTGGATTTATCCGTTCAAGCGCAAATTTTGAATTATATGAAGCGTGTTCAAGAGGAATTTAATATTAGCTATCTTTTTATCTCTCATGATTTAGGAGTGGTTCGTCATATGTGTGATGAGCTTTATATCATGTATCGTGGACGGTTTGTTGAGACAGGTCGCAAAATGGACATCTATGATGACCCGCGCCATATCTACACCAAGCGCTTGTTATCAGCTGTACCAAGCCTAGATCCTAAAGAGCGTCTTACCAATAAACAAAAACGACGTGAAACAGAAAAAGCCTTTAAAGAGCAGCAGTCAGCTTATTTTGATACATCAGGCAGAGTTTTTGACTTGCAGGAGATTACAGCTCACCATAAGGTTGCCTATGATGTGAAGGGAGGAGAGTAATATGTGGAAAACGATTTTAAGGCGTTTGCTACTCATGATTCCTCAGCTGATTATTTTGAGTATGATCGCCTTTTTCATCTCAAAGTTGATGCCTGGTGATGCCTATACAGCGCTTGAGCAAGATCCCAAGATAAGTAAGGAAGTCATCGAGCAATTGCGTGTGCAAGCAGGTTATTATGATCCTGTTTATATCCAATACTTTAAGTGGTTGGGAAATATCTTACAGGGTGATTTTGGGCAGAGTATTACCTTTAAGCAGCCTGTTATTGCAGTTATTGGTCAACGCTTGAATAATACGATTTGGTTGTCTCTGTTGACCTTGATTTTGACTTATGCTATTGCCCTACCGCTAGGGATGATTGCAGGGCGTTTTCAAAATAGCTGGGCAGATAAGCTCATTACCCTCTATAATTTCTTGACGTACTCAACACCAACCTTTGTCTTTGCTATTTTAATGCTTTGGTTGTTTGGTTATATTTTAGGATGGTTTCCAACACGTGGTACGATTGATGTTGGGGTCTCAGGCATTTCAGCCGTCTTTAGTAGGCTCCATCATATGATACTGCCAGCCATGACACTAGCGATTTTATCTACGACAGGAACGATTCAATATCTCAGAACAGGGATTATTGATGCGAAATCTCAAGATTATGTCCGTACAGCTAGAGCAAAAGGTGTGCCAGAGCGCGTGGTTTATAATCGCCATATTTTCAGAAACTCTCTTTTACCTATTGCCGCTTTTTTGGGCTATGAACTTACAGGTCTCATCGGTGGTTCTGTCTTTATTGAGAGTATTTTTACCTATCCAGGAATCGGTCAGCTCTTTTTGACGTCTCTATCACAACGTGATTATGCAGTCATTCTTGCCTTGTTATTGATGTTTGGTCTAGCGACGCTTTTAGGAACGCTTTTATCAGATATTATCATGAGTATTGTTGACCCTCGTATTAGGATTAAATAGAAAGGAGGTAGATCATCATGCAAACAAAAGAGATAAAAACAGCAAAGCCAACAGGTTTTGCCGTGATTAGCAGAGAATTTTTAAAAGACAAGCTTGCCTTGTTTTCACTTATTACCCTAACAGCGATTTTACTGATTGTTTTTGTTGGGTCGCTATTTTTAAATCAAGAGCAGGTGATGAGTGTCAATATCATCTCTAAAAATCTACCTCCTGGAGTTAATGGTCATCTGCTGGGGACTGATTCTTATGGTCGTGATATTTTAGGACAAGTCATTATCGGGGCACGCAATTCTATTTTGATTGGTTTTTCCATTACCATTATTTTGAGTGTGATTGGGATAAGCATTGGTCTGATTTCAGGTTATTATGGTGGTCGTATCGATGGAATTTTGATGCGTATCGTTGATTTTATCATGATTTTACCAGTTTTGATGTTGATTATTGTATTTGTGACCATCATTGATTCTTACACGGTTTATCATTTTATCTTTATTATGAGTGCCTTTTATTGGACAGGAATTGCTAGACTCTTTAGGACTCGAGTCTTGTCTGAGGCTAGTCTTGATTATGTCAGTGCTTCAAAGACACTAGGGACAAGTGATTTGGTTATTATGCTAAGAGAAATCTTGCCTAATATTAGCTCCCTAGTCATTGTCAATCTAACGCTGAATTTTGCGGGTAATATCGGTATTGAAACCTCCCTGACTTATCTTGGCTTTGGGCTTCCGTCAACCTCACCAAGTCTTGGGACACTTATTGCTTATGCACGTAACCAAGATGTCTTACAAAATAAGGCTTGGGTTTGGTTGCCTGCGGCTATTCTTATCCTTGTCATGATGCTTAGCATCAACTATATCGGACAAGCCTTCCAGCGTGTCGCTGATGCAAAGCAACGTCTGGGCTAATCAAAAAATCTCGAGTAAAACTTTTATTCGAGATTTTTTATGCTTTTTATTGATAATTAAAGGGCATATAGGGTAGTTAATGTGTAAATATTCAGATTTATTTTTATAAATGCTTTGATTTTAGAAATATTTAAGGTATAATAGTGGTGTTCGTTACAAAAAAGTCTTTGTGGCAGAAAATACACTTAAAAGGAGTACTTGCATGGTAAAAAGAAGTAAATGGTTTGCAGCTGCAGGTTTGACAGTCCTACTTGGGGCAGCCCTAGCAGCCTGTGGTAAAAGCTCAAGCAACAGCGAGAGTGCATCAAAAGAGATCAATTGGGCTGTTCCAACAGACATCATCACACTTGATATGTCTAAAGTGACAGACACTTATTCAAACATTGCGATCGGAAACTCAGGTGGTAACATCTACCGCTTGGACAAAGACGGCAAACTTGCCTTAGATCTTGCTAAAAGTGTTGATGTTTCTGAAGATGGCTTGACTTATACCGTAACACTTCGTGATAATCTGAAATGGTCAGATGGCAGCGACTTGACAGCAAAAGATTTTGTTTATTCATGGCAACGTATTGTGGCACCTGAGACAGCTTCAGAGTATGCTTATTTGGTCAGCGAAGCACATGTCCAAAATGCAGCTGAAATCAACTCAGGTCAAATCACAGATCTCAGCCAACTTGGTGTCAAGGCTGATGGTGACAATAAACTTGTCTTTACCTTGACAAGTCCATCACCACAATTCCAATACTATCTTGCCTTTTCTAACTTTATGCCACAAAAAGAAGAAGCGGTTAAAGAATACGGCAAAGACTACGGTACAGCTTCTAAATACCAAGTGTACTCAGGTCCTTACACAGTTACTGACTGGAATGGCTCAAACGGTAAATTTGTCCTTAAGAAAAATAAATACTACTGGGATGCTGACAACGTCAAGACAGAGACTGTCAATGTTCAAACCGTGAAAAAACCAGACACAGCTGTGCAAATGTACAAACGTGGTGAGCTAGATTCTGCTAATATCTCAAACACATCTGCTATTTTCAACGCTAACAAAAATAACAAAGATGTTGTGGATGTCTTTGAAGCGACAACTGCTTATCTAGCTTACAATATGTCAGGTTCTGTAAAAGGTTTGGATAATCTTAAAATTCGTCAAGCCCTTAACCTAGCAACAAACCGTCAAGCGGTTGTGAAAGCAGCTGTGGATACAGGTTCTACTGAAGCGACTGCTCTTGTACCATACAAATTGGAAACTCTTCCAGATGGTAAAGACTTGACAGATATTGTGGCTCCAGGTTACTCATATGATGAGTCAGAAGCTGCTAAGCTCTTTAAAGAAGGTCTTGCAGAAGCAGGTCTTGACAAGTTGACCCTTACAGTAACATCAGATGCAGACTCTCCATCTGCTAAAAACCTTGTAGATTACCTCAAGTCATCATGGGAATCAACCCTTCCAGGCTTGACTATTGAAGAAAAATTTGTCAACTTTAAACAACGTATTGAAGATTCTAAAAATCAAAACTTTGATATTGTTGTGACACTTTGGGGTGGTGACTATCCAGTAGGTTCTACCTTCTATGGACTCTTTAAATCAGACTCTGCTTACAACTACGGTAAATTCAATAACCAAGAGTTTGATGCTGCGTACGAAAAAGCTGTATCAACAGATGCCATGGATGCTAATGCTGCCGCAGAAGATTATAAAGCCGCTGAAAAAGTACTTTACGATCAAGCAGCTTACAATCCACTTTACTTCCGTACCACAAAGGCACTTCAAAATCCAAATCTTAAAGGTCTTGTGAGAAATACCACTGGTTTGTCAATCGACTTTACACATGCCTACAAAGACTAGGATAGTGATTAACATGATCAACATCTGCAAGAATTGGGAGACCAATTCTTGCTTTTGTTCATAAAGAACACTATCTAGGAGAGACGATTTAGCTGTTGATTCATGATGATTTTAAAAAGAATTTTGCTATTTTGATAGAAAATTGTTAATATAGTAGTGAGTTTTTTTAGAGATTGTTTTTTGGAAATAGCTATTTTGTGACAATAGTGATAAGAAGGAAATGGTACAATGGTTAAGTATATTTTAAAACGCCTTGCTATTTTATTAGTAACCTTATGGGTCGTGGTAACCTTCTCATTTTTCTTAATGCAGATTTTACCAGGGACTCCGTATAACAACCCCAAGCTAAGTGATGAGATGATTGCGCTTTTAAATAAGCAATACGGTCTTGATAAGCCCGTCTGGGAGCAATATCTCACTTATCTGTGGAATATCTTGCATGGTGATTTTGGCACCAGCTATCAGTCTGTCAATCAGCCTGTGGGACGCATGATTTCACAACGTCTGTGGATTTCTGTACAATTAGGTATTCAAGCTTTGATTATTGGGTTAATTGGCGGTGTGATTGTCGGTGGTATCTCAGCTAGTTATAAAAACGGCAAGATAGATGCTATTCTTAGTGTCTTATCAACTCTAGCTATATCTATCCCATCATTTATTTTGGGTCTATTTTTGCTTAATTACTTTGGTTTTAAATGGGATCTTCTTCCCTTATCTGGTTGGGGCAGTTTTTCACAATCGGTACTACCAACTCTAGCGCTGGGGCTGCCAACGCTTGCAACGGTATCTCGCTTTTTTAGAAGTGAAATGATTGAGACACTCAATTCAGACTACATTCAGCTAGCACGCTCCAAAGGGCTAAATGGACGACAAGTGGCTATTAAGCATGCTTATCGCAACTCCATGATTCCTGTTTTGACCTTGATTGGCCCTACAACGGCAGGTCTATTGACAGGATCAGCCTTGATAGAGCAAATTTTTTCAATTCCTGGGATTGGACAGCTCTTTGTGACGTCTATTCCTGCCAAAGATTATCCTGTTATCATGGGAACAACGATTGTATATGCAGCAATGCTTATGATTGCTATTTTGATTACAGATGTTATCACAAGTGTCGTTGACCCACGAGTGCGCTTGCAATAAGGAGAAGACATGGACACAACAAAATCGTTTAAACTTGTTGGGGTTGGCTCAGCAAGTGACCAAGAAAAAATTGACAAACCCGCCTTATCATTTTTACAAGATGCTTGGCGTAGGCTCAAGAAAAATAAATTAGCAGTTGTTTCGCTTTGGTTCTTAGTTTTCTTGATTATTTTCTCAATAGCTTCGACGCTTTTTGTATCGGATAAGTCAGCTAACACTCTTATTAACAATAAAGAAGTCGAAGTTTATCGCAATCTGCCGCCTAAGTTGAGTGGTAATCTGCCGTTTTGGAATGGTAGTATGACCTACTCAGGAGCGACAGAAAGCACCAATATCTATGCTGACCAAGGTGTGCCAGACAATCAAAGTTTCCTTTTTGGGACTGATGGCGTTGGACGTAGCCTTGGAAAGCGTCTGGTTGTTGGGATTCGGATTTCGCTGTTGGTTGCTATCTGTGCGACGATGATTGACTTATTGTTTGGGGTGACTTATGGATTGATTTCAGGTTATGTCGGAGGCAAGCTAGATACGTTGATGCAACGTATCATCGAGGTCATCTCATCTATTCCAAACCTTGTTATTGTGACGATGCTGGGTCTTTTATTGGGTAATGGGATTGTCTCTATTGTTATCTCTATTGCTTTTACAGGCTGGACAAGTATGGCAAGGCAGGTCCGTAATCTGACGTTGTCTTATCGCGAGCGTGATTTTGTCTTAGCCGCGCGTTCACTTGGTGAGAGTGGACCTAAAATTGCCTTTAAGCATATCTTGCCAAATATCTCAGGAATTATCATTGTGCAGATTATGATGACTATCCCAAGTGCTATCATGTATGAAGCGGTGTTATCTGCGATTAACTTAGGGGTAAAACCGCCAACAGCCTCACTGGGTTCTCTCATCGCTGATGCTCAGGAAAACTTGCAATACTATCCTTATCAGGTCGTCCTTCCTGCGCTTGCTCTTGTCATCATTTCGTTAGCCTTTATCCTTTTAGGAGATGGCTTGCGTGATGCGTTTGACCCTAAATCAAGTAACGACTAAGGAGAAGAAAATGTCTAAAGAAACACTACTAAGCGTTAAGAATCTCCACGTTGACTTTCATACTTATGCTGGGGAAGTTAAGGCTATTCGTGATATTAGCTTTACACTTAATAAAGGAGAGACCTTAGCGATTGTGGGTGAGTCTGGTTCAGGAAAATCAGTCACTACCAAAACCCTCATAGGTCTTAGCGCTCCTAATGCTGATATCAAAGGCGAGATTCTGTATAAAAATCGTGATTTAACAGGTCTCACAGAATCAGAGTGGACTAAGGTACGTGGTAATGACATTGCCATGATTTTCCAAGATCCGATGACCAGCCTTGATCCTACAATGAAAATTGGCATGCAAATCGCAGAGCCTATCTTGATTCATGAGAAAATATCTAAAAAAGAAGCGTTAGAGCGCGCTCTTAAACTCATGGAAGATGTCGGTATTCCAAATGCTAAAGAGCATATCAATGACTATCCGCATCAATGGTCAGGTGGGATGCGTCAGCGTGCAGTGATTGCCATTGCTCTAGCAGCTAATCCTGAGATTTTGATTGCTGATGAACCGACAACAGCTCTTGATGTGACGATTCAAGCGCAGATTTTACAGCTGATGAAACGTATCCAAAAAGAGCGTCAATCATCGATTATTTTTATCACACATGACTTGGGTGTCGTAGCGGGTATGGCTGATCGTGTGGCGGTTATGTATGCTGGTAAGATTGTAGAGTATGGTACGGTAGATGAGGTTTTCTATAACCCACAACACCCTTATACTTGGGGCTTGTTGAATTCGATGCCAACGACAGATACAGAGGCAGGCAGCCTTCAATCTATTCCAGGAACACCTCCGGATTTACTCCATCCACCAAAAGGAGACGCTTTTGCAGCGCGTAATGCCTTTGCCTTGGACATTGATTTAGAAGAAGAACCACCATTTTTCAAAGTTTCTGAGACGCATTATGCAGCGACATGGCTTTTAGATGAGCGGGCTCCTAAGGTTGATGTTCCTGACAAAATCAAAGCACGTTGGGCAAGATGGAAGCAAATGAAGGGAGCTAACTAATGGTTGATTATTCTAAAAAATTGGTAGAGTTGAAAAATGTCTCTCTGACCTTTAATAAAGGAAAATCAAATGAAGTGAAGGCTATCAATGATGTGAGTTTTGATATTTACGAAGGTGAGGTTTTTGGACTTGTTGGTGAGTCAGGATCTGGTAAAACCACCGTCGGACGTGCTATTTTGAAATTGTACGATATTGATAGTGGTGAGATTGATTTTCATGGTGAGACGGTCTCATCGCTTAAAGGTAAAGATCTCCATCGCTTTCGTAAGGACGCTCAGATGATTTTCCAAGACCCTCAAGCTAGTTTAAATGGGCGTATGAAAATACGAGATATCGTAGCTGAAGGATTGGATATTCACAAACTTGTCAAGACAAAAGAAGAGCGTACACAAAAGGTAGAAGAGCTACTTGATCTTGTCGGTCTTAATAAAGACCATATGACACGCTATCCTCACGAATTTTCAGGAGGACAACGCCAACGTATTGGGATTGCCAGGGCGCTTGCAGTAGAGCCTAAATTTATCATTGCAGACGAACCAATCTCAGCACTGGATGTTTCTATCCAAGCTCAAGTTGTTAATTTAATGCAACAACTACAAAGAGAGCAAGGTCTGACTTATCTCTTTATCGCTCATGATTTGTCAATGGTGAAATATATTTCAGATCGTATTGGTGTGATGCATTGGGGTAAATTGTTGGAGATTGGGACCTCAGACGCTGTCTATAATGACCCTATCCATCCCTACACTAAAAGTCTCTTATCAGCTATTCCAGAGCCAGATCCTGAAAAAGAGCGTGAGCGTGTCCATCAAGCGTATGACCCAAGCGCTGAGCAAGATGGTCAAGAGCGCGAGATGCGAGAAATCACACCTGGTCATTTTGTCTTATCGACAGAGGAAGAAGCCAACGCGTATCGAAAAGAGCACCAAGCATAAAACGGCAAGAGCCGTTTTTCTTTTGGAAAATTCTAGCAATAGCGTCTTTCTTCTATACCCAGAACGGCTTTTTTCTGCTATAATAGAGAATGTCTATACCGTGTGGCTAGAGTATCAAAAAGCCACAATGAGAGGAAGTTGATTTATGTCAAAATTATCAAAACGTGTGCTGTCTATGACAGAAAGTGTGACTCTGGCAGCCAGTGCTAAGGCTAAAGCCTTGAGGGCACAAGGACGTGATATTTTAAGTTTGACTCTTGGTGAGCCTGATTTTGTGACGCCTAAAAATATTCAGGAAGCAGCTATGGCTGCTATCACAGATGGTCGTGCTAGCTTTTACACTGTTGCTAGTGGTATTCCTGAGTTAAAAAAAGCTATCAGTGATTACATGAAACACTATTATGGCTATGAGGCAGCTACTAATCAAGTTGTTGTAGGAACAGGTGCTAAATTTATCCTCTATGCCTTTTTTATGAGTGTTTTAGATCCTTTAGATGAGGTGCTCATCCCAACCCCTTACTGGGTATCATATGCTGATCAGATTAAGATGGCAGAGGGAGTCCCTGTTTTTGTAGAAACAAGGCAAGAAAGAGACTTTAAAGTTAGTGTAGCTGACCTAGAAGCTGCACGAACAGCTAAAACAAAGGTCCTTTTGCTTAATAGCCCGTCCAATCCAACAGGCATGATTTACAGTAAAGAAGAGCTAGAAGCTATTGGTAACTGGGCAGTAGCCAATGATATTTTGATTTTAGCAGATGATATCTATGGGCGCTTGGTTTATAATGGAAATCAGTTTACACCGATTTCAAGCCTATCAGAAGCCATCAGAAAGCAGGTCATTGTCATTAATGGTGTCTCTAAAACTTATGCGATGACTGGCTGGCGTGTTGGCTTTGCGGTGGGAGATTCTGATATTATCTCAGGGATGAGTAAAATCATTAGCCAGACAACTTCAAATCTAAGTACCGTCTCTCAATACGCAGCGATTGAAGCTCTTAGCGGTCCTCAAGAGTCCATTGAGAAGATGCGCCAAGCTTTTGAAGAGCGTCTCAATACCATTTATCCTTTGTTGTGTGAGGTGCCTGGCTTTGATGTTAGAAAACCACAAGGGGCGTTTTACCTCTTTCCAAATGTTGAAAAAGCTATGGCGATGAAGGGATATGATGATGTCACAGCCTTCACAGACGCTATCTTAGAAGAAGTAGGTGTAGCGCTGGTGACAGGTGCTGGCTTTGGTGCGCCTTATAATGTTCGCTTGAGTTATGCCACAGATCTAGCGACTCTCAAAGAAGCTGTTGCACGTCTTAAAGCATTTATGGAAAGTTAGTCTTTCACAGATTATAAATAGAAAAGAGAAATTATGTCACAAAAGTATATCTCCATCATTGATGTTAAGGATTATGTTGGTCAAGAAGTTGCTATTGGCGCGTGGGTGGCCAATAAATCTGGTAAGGGAAAATTAGCCTTTTTACAATTGCGAGATGGCACAGCTTATTTTCAAGCGGTTGCCTTTAAGCCGAATTTCATTGAGAAATATGGTGAAGAAGAAGGGCAAGAGCGTTTTAATACTATTAAACACCTTAGTCAAGAAACATCTGTTATCGTTAAAGGGATCGTCAAAGAAGATGAGCGCTCTAAGTTTGGTTATGAGCTTGATGTGACGGATCTTGAGGTTGTCGGTGAGTCAAAAGATTACCCTATCACACCTAAAGAGCATGGTACAGACTTTTTGATGGACCATCGCCACTTGTGGCTTCGCTCACGTAAGCAAATGGCTATGATGCAGATTCGTAATGCTGTTATCTATGCGACATATGAGTTTTTTGATAAAAATGGCTTCATCAAGTTTGATAGCCCGATTTTGTCAGGTAATGCGGCTGAGGATTCGACAGAATTATTTGAGACAGATTACTTTGGGACACCAGCCTTTCTTAGTCAGTCAGGTCAGCTTTATCTTGAGGCAGGTGCTATGGCACTGGGGCGTGTCTTTGACTTTGGCCCAGTCTTTCGCGCTGAAAAATCTAAAACACGTCGTCACTTGACAGAGTTTTGGATGATGGATGCTGAGTATCCTTTTGTGACGCACGAAGAATCGCTGGATTTACAAGAAGCTTACGTCAAAGCCTTGATTCAAGGCGTGCTAGATCGTGTCCCTCATGCTCTTGAGATGCTAGAGCGCGACACAGATTTGCTCAAAAAATATATCGCAGAACCGTTTAAGCGTATTTCTTATGATGATGCCATCACTCTTTTACAAGAACACGAAGGTACAGAAGGAGCGGACTATGAGCATTTGGAGCACGGAGATGATTTTGGTGCACCGCATGAAACATGGATTTCAAATTACTTTGGTTTGCCGACCTTTATCGTGAATTACCCAGCAAGCTTTAAAGCTTTCTATATGAAACCTGTCCCCGGCAATCCAGACCGTGTCTTATGTGCCGATCTTCTGGCACCAGAGGGCTATGGTGAGATCATTGGTGGCTCTGTCCGTGAGGATGATTATGAGACCTTGGTGGCTAAGATGGATGCTCTTGAGATGGACAAGTCAGAGTATGAGTTTTATCTTGATTTGCGTAAGTACGGATCAGTCCCACACGCAGGTTTTGGACTAGGTTTAGAGCGTATGGTGACCTTTGTAGCGGGTACCAAGCATATTCGTGAAGCTATTGCCTTTCCTCGTATGCTTCATCGTATCAAACCATAAGACAAGAAAGAGGCTTGGCCTCTTTTTTGGTATGATGTGTGTAAAAGGTATTTTAGGAGTTGAAAAACAAGCGTGAAATTGGTATTATCAAAGCATGGTAAGATACAAAGCAGTTATTTCTTATGATGGACATCTTTTTTCAGGCTTTCAACGTCAAAAAAAAGCGCGTTCTGTCCAAGAAGAAATCGAAAAAACATTAGCTAAGTTAAATAGTGGTGTTCCAGTCAAGATACAAGGAGCAGGGCGTACAGATGCTGGTGTCCATGCTTATGGACAAGTTATTCATTTTGATTTGGAGACAGACAGAGAGCTTGAAAAGTTGCGATTCGCTTTAGATACCCAGACCCCAGAAGACATCGATGTGGTCAGTGTTGAGCGTGTGTCTGATGACTTTCATGCTAGGTATTGTAAACACTTGAAAACATACGAGTTTCTAGTGGATATAGGCCGTCCTAAAAATCCGATGTTACGTCATTATGCGACCCCTTTTCCTTATCATCTGGATATGGAGATAATGGCGAGTGCCATTAAAGATTTAGAAGGGACTCATGATTTTTCAGGATTCACTGCCTCAGGTACCAGTGTGGATAATAAGGTGAGGACTATCACAAATGCTAGCGTGACTTATGATGCTTCTAAGCACTTGGTGATTTTTCAGTTTACAGGTACGGGCTTTTTATACAAGCAAGTGAGAAATATGGTCGGCACTTTATTAAAAATAGGCAATCAACGAATGTCACAGAGTCAGATTCAGTTGATTTTAGAGCGTAAAGACCGTCATCTAGCAGGCCCTACGGCTGCTGCCCAAGGGCTATACCTCAAAGAAATCATTTATCAAGAGTAAAGGAGAGAAGAGATGGACTTAAAAGCCCTAGAAGAAGAAACAAGAGCGCTCGTTACAGATATTATCGATCGTAGTCGCATCAAGGCAGGTGACATATTTGTCTTAGGACTCTCCAGTAGTGAGGTTGTCGGTAGTCTGATTGGTCAAAATGCCAACCAAGAAGTCGGCGAAGTTATTGTCAGCGTCCTCCTAGAAGAGCTGGGTAAAAGAGATGTTTATCTAGCTGTGCAGGGGTGTGAACACCTTAATCGAGCTTTGGTGGTTGAACGTGAGCTAGCAGAGACAAAGGATTTGGAAATAGTCAATGTGGTGCCAAGTTTGAGCGCTGGAGGCAGTGCTCAAGTAGCTGCATTTAAATACATGGAAAATCCTGTCGAAATAGAAGAGATTGTAGCTAATGCAGGTATTGATATTGGTGATACCAGTATTGGTATGCATATCAAGCGTGTCCAAGTACCACTCGTGCCTAAAAAGAGAGAGCTTGGAGCAGCGCATGTCAGTGCCCTAACGAGCCGTCCAAAGTTAATCGGAGGCAGCCGTGCCCAGTATATAGAAGATCCTATTCGAAAATGTTAAAAAGCTGATACCATAGTATCAGCTTTTTAGTTTGTCGCTTGGATGGGCATTGGGGTCGGTAAATCAAGCTCAGCAGCTACAAGCGCTTCTTGATAAAGGGTGTAAAAGCTAGAGTAGATACTATTTTGCTGACCATTTTGGACAAAGAGGTCAACTCGAAAGACAAGTTGTCCACTATCTGTATAGGCTGGTCCGATGATTTGAGCAGGTAGAATGATAGCTGGAAAATCCTTGAGATGTTTATCGTTGGTTGCTTTGATGATATGGCTGACTTTTTCCAAGTTTGTAGAGGCATAGATAGGTATGTCAATGCGAGCACGCATATTACCTCGTGATTGGTTGCTGACCTGTGTAATATGGCGATTAGGGATAAAGTGAAGGGTGCCATCAAAATCACGGATTTGAGTGGTTCTGAGTCCTAGACTTGTAATGTTGCCTGAGATGGTGTTGATGACAACAGAGTCACCGACTTCATATTGATTTTCAAGGAGGATAAAAAAGCCATTGACGACATCAGATAAAAATCCTTGAGCTCCAAGACCAATAGCTAATCCTGCGATTCCTGCCCCTGCTAAGAGACTGGAGATAGGAACACCAAGGACATTTAAAATCGAATAGAGTAAAATAAAATATAGCGTGTAGTTGAGGCAGTTGTGAAGGAGCCGTGAAATCGTTTTTTGCCTAGCATCTGATTGATTGGTGAGAGATAGTGATTTAACGACCATCTTGGTAAAGAAAAACTCGGCAATACGCCTTGCGATGAGAAAGAGAATGATAACCAGAATAAGTGAGACCACTTTTGAAAAAATGGTGACACCGATTGTTTCAAGATGTAGTTGTTCTATATATTGTTCTAAAATACTCATAGACCTAGTGTAGTAAAAAAATGAAAAGAGAGCAAGTTTCAATTGAAAAAAGGCTAGAAAAAGCGTGAAAGCGGAAAAATCCCACAAAAAACTTTAAAAAGAGGTCAAAATATGATAAACTAAACTGTATCTAAATTATTTAAGGAGAAATGACGTCATGTCTACATCATTTGAAAATACAGCCACAAACCGTGGTGTCGTTACATTTACAATTAGTCAAGATAAGATTCAACCAGCACTCGACAATAGCTTTAATAAAATCAAAAAAGACTTGAGCGTACCAGGTTTTCGTAAAGGTCACATTACACGTGTGATCTTCAATCAAAAATTTGGTGAAGAAGCACTTTATGAAGATGCTTTAAACGCCTTGTTGCCTGCTGCTTATGAAGCAGCTGTTGCTGAATTGAGCCTTGATGTTGTTGCACAACCAAAATTTGATGTGACATCAATGGAAAAAGGTAAAGAGTGGACAATCACAGCAGAAGTTGTGACAAAACCTGAGGTTAAACTTGGTGACTACAAAGGCCTTGAAGTATCTGTTGACCTTAGCAAAGACGTATCTGATGAAGAAGTGGATGCTAAAGTTGAGCGTGAGCGTAACAACTTGGCTGAACTTGCTGTCAAAGAAGGTGCAGCAGAGCTTGGTGATACAGTTGTTATTGACTTTGTAGGTTCAGTTGATGGTGTTGAGTTTGATGGTGGTAAAGGTGATGACTTCTCACTTGAGCTTGGTTCAGGTCAATTTATCCCTGGTTTTGAAGACCAATTAGTTGGAGCTAAAGCGGGTGATACAGTTGATGTTCAAGTGACTTTCCCAGAAGACTACCAAGCAGCTGATCTTGCTGGTAAAGATGCTAAATTTGTGACAACTGTTCACGAAGTTAAGGCTAAAGAAATCCCAGCTCTTG
This sequence comes from Streptococcus lishijunsis, assembly GCF_047290665.1. Taxonomy (NCBI): domain Bacteria; kingdom Bacillati; phylum Bacillota; class Bacilli; order Lactobacillales; family Streptococcaceae; genus Streptococcus; species Streptococcus lishijunsis. Next base: position 54,890 of record NZ_JBLBUC010000002.1, read on the forward strand.
ATGATGAATTAGCTAAAGATATTGATGAAGAAGTGGAAACACTTGATGAGTTGAAAGCTAAGTATCGTAAAGAGCTTGAAGCAGCAAAAGAAGCAGCTTTTGATGATGCAGTTGAAGGTGCTGCGCTTGATTTGGCAGTTGAAAATGCGGAAATCGTTGAACTCCCAGAAGAAATGGTACAAGCCGAAGTTCAACGTACAATGAATGAATTCCTTGGTAACTTACAACGTCAAGGTATTTCACCAGACCTTTACTTCCAAATGACTGGTACAACTCAAGAAGACCTTCAAAAACAATATTCAGCTGATGCTGACAAACGTGTGAAAACAAATCTTGTTATTGAAGCAATTGCTAAAGCAGAAGGTTTTGATGCTTCTGATGAAGAAATCGAAAAAGAAATCAACGATTTGGCAACAGAGTACAGCATGGACGTTGAGCAAGTACGTAATCTCTTGACACCAGATCTTCTTAAGCATGACATTGCTATGAAGAAAGCAATTGAATTGGTGACAAGCTCAGCTAAAGTTAAATAAGCTAGTCTTTAAAGAGTAAGTTTGAGAGTTATCTCGGACTTACTTTTTTATATGTTTAGCTTGTTTTTTCTGGAATAATCTTTGACGAAATACTAAAAATAGCGTAAAATAGAAAGAGCGATACTTTGGCTGAGGCTTGGCTTACAGCTTATAGTGAAAATCAATAAGGAGAACTGCTTTGGAATTAGATGTATTTAAGGGACAAGAAAAGAGTGAATTGTCCATGATTGAAGTAGCTCGCGCTATTTTGGAACAACGTGGACGTGACAGCGAGATGTATTTTAGCGATCTTGTCAATGAGATTCAAGTTTATCTTGAGAAATCAGATGCGGCTATTCGTGAAGCGCTACCAGGATTTTATTCTGATTTAAACACTGATGGAAGTTTTATTCCACTTGGTGATAATCGCTGGGGTCTTCGTTCTTGGTATGCTATTGATGAGATTGATGAGGAAGTCATCACTCTTGAAGAAGAGGATGACAATGCACCAAAACGTAAACATAAGCGTGTCAATGCCTTTATGGATGGCGATGAGGATGCGATTGATTATAATGATGATGACCCAGAAGATGAGGGTTATCAAAGCAATGATGATGGCGATGCCTATGATGATGACAATCCAGACGATGAAAAATCAGAAGTAGAATCCTACGACTCTGAAATCAACGAAATTATCCCAGATGATGATTTAGATGAAGATGTTGACATCAACGAAGAAGATGATGACGATGATGAGGAAGAAGAGGACGACGAAGAATAACTTTCTGGCGTTTTTAATTGACAAAAGAGGCACGATAGTTTATAGTTAATATCGGGCACCTCATTTGAGGTCGTGCTCCCTAGGCTTGATTTAGGGGGCTATTTTTGTTTAGTAAACATTGTGGTTGTATAACAATCACTCATCGATGCCTTTGGTCTATAAGTAAAAAGAAATAAGGAGTCTTTTGATGACAAAGTATATTTTTGTAACAGGTGGTGTGGTTTCTTCTATTGGTAAAGGGATTGTGGCAGCAAGTCTGGGACGCTTGCTCAAAAATCGTGGGCTTAAAGTAACAATTCAAAAATTTGACCCTTATATCAATATTGACCCAGGGACAATGAGTCCTTATCAGCATGGAGAAGTTTATGTGACTGATGATGGGGCAGAGACTGACCTTGACCTTGGGCATTATGAGCGCTTTATCGATATCAATCTCAATAAATACTCTAATGTAACAACAGGTAAAATTTATAGCGAAGTACTCAAAAAAGAGCGTCGCGGTGAGTATTTAGGGGCAACCGTCCAAGTTATTCCACATATCACAGACGCCCTTAAAGAAAAAATCAAACGCGCAGCTACTACTACGGATTCAGATGTTATCATCACAGAAGTAGGTGGTACGGTTGGGGATATAGAAAGCCTACCTTTCTTAGAAGCGCTCCGTCAGATGAAGGCTGATGTTGGTTCTGACAATGTGATGTATATCCATACGACACTGCTTCCATACTTGAAGGCTGCTGGCGAGATGAAGACAAAGCCGACACAACACTCTGTCAAAGAGTTACGTGGTCTTGGGATTCAACCAAACATGTTAGTGATTCGTACAGAGCAGCCAGCAGGTCAATCTATTAAAAATAAATTGGCTCAGTTCTGTGACGTTGCTCCAGAAGCGGTTATCGAGTCTTTAGACGTTGATCACATCTATCAAATTCCGCTTAATATGCAGGCTCAAAACATGGACCAAATCGTCTGTGATCACCTTAAGATCGATGCTCCAAAAGCTGATATGACGGAATGGACAGCCATGGTTGATAAGGTCATGAACCTTGAGAAAAAAGTGAAGATTGCCTTGGTTGGTAAATACGTTGAACTTCCAGACGCTTACTTATCTGTTGTTGAAGCGTTGAAACATTCAGGTTATGTTAATGATTGTGCCATTGATCTTGAGTGGATCAATGCTAATGATGTCACAGCTGATAATGTTGATGAGCTGTTGTCAGGAGCAGATGGTATTATTGTTCCTGGTGGTTTTGGTCAACGTGGTACAGAAGGCAAGATTGAGGCTATTCGTTTTGCACGTGAAAATGATGTACCAATGCTTGGTGTGTGCTTAGGTATGCAGTTGACCTGTGTAGAGTTTGCACGTAATGTCCTCAACCTAAAAGGTGCCAATTCAGCCGAGCTAGATCCTAAGACAGATTATCCTGTTATTGACATTATGCGAGATCAGATTGATATTGAGGATATGGGAGGTACCCTTCGCCTAGGGCTTTACCCATGTAAGCTAAAAGTCGGCTCAAAAGCTGCTGCAGCTTATCATAATCAAGAAGTGGTACAACGTCGTCACCGTCATCGCTATGAATTTAATACGAAGTATCGTGAAGACTTTGAAAAAGCAGGTTTGGTATTCTCAGGTGTCTCTCCAGACAATCGCTTGATGGAGATCGTTGAGTTGCCAGACAAGAAATTCTTTGTGGCAGCACAGTATCATCCAGAGTTACAATCACGCCCAAATCATGCAGAAGAGCTTTACACAGCCTTTGTGACAGCAGCAGTGAAAAATGCAGGCTTATAAACATAGAGCAGGTTGCCAATTGGTGACTTGCTTTTTCTTTTGGCTTAGGTGTATTGCCAATCGCCTAAATTAGTGTATAATATAAGCTATGAGAAAAATACGAAAATGTCGCATAATAGCGCTAATAGCAGGTCTTATCTTTTTAGGGACAGTTCTAGCTAGTTTTTATTTTTTCCATGTCGCACAAGTACGTGGTGAAAAGTCCTTTGTCGGAGAAGGTGAAGTCAGCAAATCTAGCGCTCTTTACCCTTATCAAGAAGCTTTTAATCAGCTGACCTATGAAACGCAGACCATGGAAAACCAAGGTCTAAAGCAGGAAGCTTGGTATGTACCAGCCGAAAAACAGACAAATAAGACTGTCATTGTCGTACATGGTTTTACAAGTAGCAAGGCTTATATGAAAGCTTATGGTTACCTTTTTCATAAGTTAGGCTATAATGTCTTGATGCCAGATAATATCGCTCACGGCAATAGCAAGGGGCAATTGATAGGCTACGGTTGGAATGATAGGCTAAATGTTTTAAAATGGGCGGATATCTTGATTCGACAAAATCCTTCTGTTGAGATTACTTTATTTGGCGTCTCTATGGGAGGTGCTACAGTGATGATGGCAAGCGGTGAGGAGTTGCCAAGCCAAATCACGACCATTATTGAGGATTGTGGTTATACAAGTGTCTGGGATGAGCTAGCTTATCAAGCCAAGGAACTCTACAACCTACCAGCTTTTCCCTTGCTGTATGAAGTATCAGCGCTCTCTAAAATCCGAGCTGGCTTTAGCTATGGTGAAGCTAGTAGCGTCAAGCAGTTAGCCAAAAATAAATTACCTATTCTCTTTATTCATGGTGAAAAAGATGATTTTGTGCCGACTGAGATGGTTTATGACAATTATGCAGCAACCACTGCCCCCAAAGAACTCTATATTGCTAAAGGAGCAGGGCATGCTAAGTCGTTTGAGAGCGACCCTAAAACGTATGAAGACAAAATCGCACTTTTTTTGAAAAAATATGAAAAATAGTGTTGACAATAACATAATAACTTGATATAATTTATTATGTTGTTAAGCGGGAATGGCGGAATTGGCAGACGCGCAGGACTAAGGATCCTGTGATCGCTTTAGATCGTGAGGGTTCAAGTCCCTCTTTCCGCAGAGGAGCTGAGCTAGAGTCTCAGCTTTTTTTGTCTTTAAAATGATAAATTAAAAAAACTAGGGATTTCCCTAGTTTTTATGCTTTAAAAAAGGCATTGTATAGAGCGCGAACGGCTTTTTTCTCGTCTTCACTATCAATAACAAACATAACAGAAACTTCACTTGATCCTTGCGAGATCATGGTCAGGTTGATATTGTGTTCAGAAAGTGCCTTGGTGGCTGTGGCTGTCACACCGATATGGCTTTTCATATTTTCACCGACAATCATGATGATGGACAAGCCGTGCTGAATATCAACGTGATCAACTTCCAGCTTACGAGTGAGTTGAGAGATGATTTCTTGCTCTTTGATAGGTGTTAATTCACGCTCGCGTAAAACAATAGACATATCATCGATACCTGTTGGCATATGCTCAAAGCGAATATTGAGATCTTCTAAGATTTGAAGGACTTTTCGGCCAAATCCGACCTCTCGGTTCATCAGGTATTTGGACATATTGATGCTGACAAAATGGTCGTCACCAGCGATACCGACAACAGGAATATCTTTTCCTGTATGCTCAATGACAATCTTAGTTCCTGGGTGTTCAGGGTTATTGGTATTTTTGATGACAAGAGGCACTTTACCACGGTAAGCAGGAATCAAGGCTTCGTCGTGAAGGACGGAAAAGCCAGCATAAGCAAGTTCACGCATTTCTTTATAGGTCAGCTCAGGAATCGAGTGAGGTTTATCAACAACACCTGGATGAGCTGCAAAGATACCATTGACATCTGTAAAGTTTTCGTATAGATCAGCCTTTACCCCAGCTGCTACGATAGAGCCTGTAATGTCAGAGCCGCCACGTGAGAAGGTACAGATATCACCATCAACAGTGACTCCGAAAAAGCCTGGGATGACAAGGACATCATTGTAGTCACGTAGGTTTTCTAATCTGTCATAGCTACTTGGCAAGATACGGGCATTACCAGGTTCACTGCTGACGATGATACCTGCTTCTTTAGGATGAATGTACTGAGCTGGGACATCATTTTGTGTGAAAAAAGCAGCGATAAGCTTGGCGTTATTGTCTTCTCCTGCGGCTAAAAAGCTATCGTAGAGAAAGCGATTGTTGTCAATAGGGAGAGTCGCCAGATCCTTGATGGCTTTGCTAATTGTCTCTAAAATAGCAGGCCCCAAGCCCAATTCATTGATAATATCTTGATAGCGTTCAATAATCCAAGCTTGATTACTAGTAACGTCGTTACCGGCTTTGTAGTTTTGATAGTATTGGATGAGGGCATCGGTGACTTTGGTGTCTTCTGGTGTACGTTTACCAGGAGCTGAGACGACGATAAAACGACGCTCATAGTCCGATTTTATAATATCAAGTACTTTTCGGAGCTGATTTGCAGACGCAAGGGAGCTTCCCCCAAATTTTGTAACTTTCATAAGTCCTTCCTTTTTGTGTATTGCTTAAATTATAGCAAAATTCAGATAAGGTGTCAGCACTTTTCCTGGAAAATGAGGTATAATAGAGATATGATGACTAAAAAAGCAATTATTTTTGATATGGATGGTGTCTTATTTGACACGGAGAGTTTTTATTATCGCAGGCGTGAGATTTTTTTAAATGATAGAGGTATCTCCATCAAGCACTTGCCGCCAAGTTTTTTCATCGGTGGCAATATGAAGCAAGTTTGGCGTCATATTTTACGAGATGATTATGACAAGTGGGATGTGGAGCAACTTCAAAAAGATTATGTCGCTTATAAGGACAATCACCCCCTACCTTATAAGAGCTTGGTTTTTCCAGATACGAAAAAGGTCATTAAGACGCTTCATCAAAGAGGGATAACGCTCGGCTTAGCGTCTAGTTCGATCAAGTCTGATATTTTAAAAGCTCTTGATGTAATGGATTTGCGCTCCTACTTTTCAGTGATTTTATCTGGGGAAGAATTTAGAGAAAGCAAGCCAAATCCAGAGATTTACGAGCAAGCAGCAGCCTTGATTGGTTTTGATAAGTCTGATATGTTGGTTATTGAAGATAGTGAAAAAGGCATTAGGGCAGCTGTGGATGCGGGACTTGAAACATGGGCGGTGCGTGATACACGTTTTGGTATGAATCAAGAGCGAGCCCATCATTTTATTGAACAGTTGAGTGATTTATTGTAAAAACTTTCTGTAAGGAAAGTTTTTTTGTTTGTCTGATAAAATAACTTGGCGTATCAAATTAAAAAAAAGTAAAAATGTCTTGCTTTTATGACATCTCTTTGCTAAAATAGTTTCATTGTGAAATAGTTTGATATTCAAATGATATTGAAGAGGAATGCTTATGCTGTTTAATAATATTTTATATGAGGTGCAAGATGGAGTGGCTCATCTCACCTTGAACCGCCCAGAAGTCGCCAATGGTTTTAATGTAGCCATGTGTGAGGAGCTTTTACAGGCTTTGGAGCAGGCTGCTTGTGATGAGAGTGTTTTTTTGGTTATGTTAAGCGCTAAAGGCAGGGTCTTTTCAGTAGGTGGTGATTTGGTTGAGATGAAGCGAGCAGTTGATGCGGATGATATCGAGTCTCTAGTGGCTATTGCTGAGCTAGTTAATACCATCTCTTTTGCCATAAAAAAACTCGCAAAACCTGTGATCATGTTAGCTGACGGGGCTGTAGCAGGAGCCGCGGCCAATATCGCAGTGGCTTGTGATTTTGTAATTGCGTCAGAAAAGACTAAGTTTATCCAAGCATTTGTAGGTGTAGGCTTGGCTCCTGATGCAGGTGGTTTGTATCTTTTGTCACGAGCTATTGGGACAGTGCGTGCGACTCAATTAGCCATGACAGGTGAAGCGCTAAAAGCCCAAGAAGCTAAAGAGTATGGTATTGTCTATAAAGTATGCCCTTGTGAGGAGTTAGATAAAGTCTCACAGCAATTGATTAAAAAGTTGAAGCGTAGCTCTATCAATTCCTTTAAGGCCATCAAAGAGATGATTTGGCAGAGTTCTTTTGCGGATTGGCAGGCTTATGCAACAACTGAGCTCAGCTTACAAAAAGCGCTAGCTTTTACAGAAGATTTTAAAGAAGGCGTCCGTGCTTATAGCGACAAACGTCGACCTCAATTTCAAGGTAAGTAAGCCCTCTCTTGTAGAAAAAACTTGCAAAATCATGAGACTTTTGTTAAACTTTGAGAGTCAAAGTTTTATGTGAAGGAGTGAGGGAGCTTGGATTATAGTCAAATCAATGCTTATCTAGTCGATATTTTCAACAAGGTATTAGTGATTGAAGAGATGAGTCTCAGAACCAGTCGCTTTAGTGATTTATCGCTGAAAGAAATGCACACTATTGATATTATTGGCAAAGATAGGGATGTGACACCAAGTGATATTGCTCGTGCGCAGATGATTACTCTAGGTACCGTAACGGCCAGTCTCAACAAATTAGAGGCTAAGGGGTATATCGAGCGTAGGCGCTCAGAAGTGGACCGAAGGGTCGTTCATTTGAGCTTGACGCCTAAGGGTCGTCTAGTGGATCGTCTGCATAGCAAATTTCACAAACGTTTGGTTGAGCAAATTGTTGAAGATTTTGATGAAACAGATGTCAAGGCGCTAACCAAGGGGCTTAGTAATTTACATCAATTTTTAGAGGAGCTACTCTAATGGCATATGCAAAAATCAGTCAGGTGGCTCACTATACGCCATCACAAGTTATCTCAAATGACGCTCTGTCTCATATCATGGATACGAGCGATGAGTGGATATCAAGTCGAACAGGTATAAAAAATCGTCGGATTACACAAACGGAAACAACGGCAGATTTGGCTAGTCAAGTCGCTAAGGCCTTGCTTGAGAAAGCCTCTTTGTCAGCCAAAGAGCTTGATTTTATCATTGTAGCGACTATCACCCCAGATAGTATGATGCCCTCAACGGCTGCGAAGGTGCAGGCTAGCATTGGTGCGTCTGTTGCGTTTGCTTTTGATATGACAGCGGCTTGTAGTGGGTTTGTTTTTGCCTTGTCAACAGCTGAGAAGTTGATTGCTTCTGGAGCCTATCAAAAGGGTCTAGTCATTGGGGCAGAGACCTTATCTAAAGTCATTGATTGGTCAGATAGAAAAACAGCCGTCTTGTTTGGTGATGGGGCAGGAGGTGTGCTTGTAGAAGCTAGTGATACTCCCTATTTTATAGCAGAATCACTGGGTTCAGATGGTAGTCGTGGATCTAGCTTGACATCTGGAAAAGTAGGTCTTTCGTCTCCTTTTTCAGAAAAAGAGGCTCATGATCCTTATCTGTTCATGGATGGTCGTGCCATTTTTGACTTTGCCGTGCGAGATGTCTCAAAAAGTATTAAGGCGTTGATTGAGTCGTCTTCTGTGACAAAAGAGGAGCTAGATTATCTACTCTTACATCAAGCAAACCGTCGTATTTTAGATAAGATGGCTAAAAAAATAGAGGTTAGCCGTGAAAAATTTTTAGAGAATATGATGGATTATGGCAATACCAGTGCGGCTAGTATTCCGATTTTATTATCGGAATCGGTTGACCAAGGTAGCATACACTTAGACGGAACACAAACTATTTTACTGTCAGGATTTGGCGGAGGTTTGACATGGGGCAGTCTAATTGTTAAAATTTAGGTATAGTGTGCATAAGCACGTATATATAGTGAATTCTTAGAATTGACTATCACATATTTTTAATGTTTAAAGGAGCATATATCATGGCAGTATTTGAAAAAGTACAAAACATTATCGTTGAAGAACTTGGTAAAGACAAAGAAGAAGTAACGCTTGAGACAACTTTTGACAATCTTGATGCGGACTCTCTTGATGTTTTCCAAGTTATCTCTGAAATCGAAGATGAATTTGATATTCAAATCGAAACAGAAGAAGGACTTAACACCGTTGGTGACTTAGTTGCTTACGTTGAAGAAAAAACTAAAGACAAATAAGATAAGCAACAGACTAATGCCTAACCTTAGGTGCCTAGTGCTTGCAAAATTGATGCAAATGCCATGCAGGAGTGGGCAGTAAACCATAGAGGTGGATGTTCGCTCCTTATTAGTCCTTAAATAGTTTGATATTCAAATTATAATAGTGAAGGATATTAACAATCGCAGAGGTTTTGACGATTGGGTAAAAACCAAGAGTTGATAAGCGATTAAAGGTGGAATGGGACAGATTGTTTCATTTCCGCTTTAGTCGCTTAGCCAAATGAGGAAAGATAAAGAGATGAAGACACGTATTACAGAATTATTAGACATCAAGTATCCGATTTTTCAAGGTGGTATGGCTTGGGTTGCAGATGGTGATTTAGCAGCTGCCGTGTCAAAAGCTGGTGGTTTAGGGATCATCGGTGGTGGAAATGCTCCTAAAGAAGTTGTCAAGAACAATATTGATAAGATCAAAGCAGTGACAGACAGACCTTTTGGGGTTAATATCATGTTGTTATCGCCTTTTGTTGATGATATTGTTGACTTGGTCATCGAAGAAGGTGTCAAAGTGGTTACGACAGGTGCTGGCAATCCTGGAAAATATATGGAGCGTTTTCATGAGGCGGGTATCATCGTTATCCCTGTTGTACCTAGTGTTGCCTTGGCGCGTCGTATGGAAAAAATGGGTGCTGATGCGGTCATTGCTGAAGGGATGGAAGCAGGTGGCCATATCGGTAAATTAACAACCATGACCTTAGTACGTCAGGTGGTTGAGGCGATTTCCATTCCAGTCATTGCTGCAGGAGGTATTGGAGATGGTCACGGAGCGGCGGCGAGTTTTATGTTGGGAGCAGAAGCTATCCAAGTAGGAACGCGTTTTGCCGTTGCTAAGGAATCTAATGCTCATCCTAATTTCAAGGCAAAAATCTTGAAGGCAAAGGATATTGATACGGTTGTTTCAGCGCAAGTGGTAGGTCATCCTGTGCGTGCTATCAAAAATAAATTAGCTACCGCTTATGGTAGAGCTGAAAAAGATTTCTTGGCAGGTAAAAAAACCGCCGAAGAAATCGAAGCAATGGGGGCTGGTGCACTGCGTAATGCCGTTGTTGATGGCGATGTTGATTATGGATCAGTCATGGCAGGTCAAATCGCAGGGTTACTGGATAAAGAAGAGACGTGTGAGGACATCTTAAAAGACCTTTACTACGGGGCAAAAGAGGTGATTTTAGCACAAGCCAGCCGTTGGTCAGAAGACTAAACTCTTTTATGACAGAGCCTAGTCTTAGAGAGGGTCTTGATCTAAGGAGTTTGGAGATGGAGGAGTAAGATGACACAAACAGCATTTGTCTTTGCAGGTCAAGGTGCCCAGACGCTGGGTATGGCTTGTGATCTCTATGATGCGTATCCGATTGTAAAAGAGACATTTGAAGAGGCAAAAGAGGTTTTAGGGTATGATGTGAGGGCTATTATTGATCATGATGAGGAGAAGCTCCATCAGACTCGCTATACCCAACCTGCTATTTTGACGACCTCGGTGGCGATTTATCGCTTGCTCAAGAGTCTTGGTGTGAAGCCAGATATGGTTGCTGGTTTATCACTTGGGGAGTATTCTGCCCTAGTAGCAGCGGGTGCTCTGCCTTTTAAAGAAGCAGTGGCTTTAGTGGCTAAGCGTGCTTCTTTTATGGAGCAAGCAGCACCTTGTGGTAGTGGTAAAATGGTTGCTGTCTTAAATACGTCGCCTGAACTTATTCAAAAAGCTTGTGATGAGGCAAGTCACTTGGGTGTTGTTGCTATAGCCAACTATAATACCCCTCAGCAATTAGTAATCGGTGGACAGGTAGAGGCTGTTGATGAAGCGCGCAGACTACTGACACAAGCAGGCGTCAAGCGCATGATTCCTCTGAAAGTATCTGGTCCTTTTCATACGGCTTTATTACAACCGGCTAGCCAACAATTAGCTAAAGAACTGGAAAAGGTTGTCTTTGATGATTTTGAATGCCCTCTGGTAGGCAATACCGAGGCCAAGGTCATGCTAAAGGAGGAAGCTGCTGATTTATTGGCGCGTCAAGTCATGGAGCCTGTTCGTTTTTATGATTCGATTGCTTGCTTGAAAGATTTAGGGATGACAGAGGTCATCGAAATTGGACCAGGGAAAGTCTTGAGTGGCTTTATTAAAAAGATTGACAAAACGCTTCCAACTTATGCCGTCTATGATAAGGCAAGTGTTGAGACAGTGGTGACAAGATAGGAGACAGATTGTGGAACTTCACGGAAAAACAGTATTTGTAACAGGCTCAACCAGGGGCATTGGCTTAGCTATTGCGCATCAATTTGCCAAGTTGGGTGCCAATGTCATCTTGAACGGACGTAAGGCTGTTTCTGCTAGTCTGCTAGACACCTTTTCGCACTATAATGGTGGTATTTTAGCTGTTAGTGGTGATGTGTCTGACCAAGAAGATGCTAAACGTATGGTTGATGAGGCGACTAAAATCTTTGGTAGTATTGATGTTTTGGTCAATAATGCAGGGATTACCAATGATAAATTGGTCTTGAAGATGACAGAAAGAGACTTTGAGAGTGTCTTAAAAGTCAATCTGACAGGGGCATTTAATATGACTCAAGCGGTCTTAAAATCGATGAGTAAAAGAAGACAAGGCGCTATCATCAATATCTCTAGCGTTGTTGGTTTGGTTGGAAATATCGGGCAGGCTAATTATGCCGCCTCAAAAGCAGGCTTGATTGGGCTGACTAAGTCCGTAGCGCGTGAAGTGGCTGGGCGTGGTGTCCGTGTTAATGCGGTTGCCCCAGGGTTTATAGCCTCTGATATGACGGATGCTATCCCTGAGAGGATGAAAGAAGCTATGTTAGCTCAAATTCCTATGAAACGTGTCGGAGAGCCTGAGGAAGTAGCTCAAGTCGTTGCTTTTTTAGCCCAGCAAGAATACTTGACAGGACAAGTCATTGCCATTGATGGTGGCATGACTATGCAATAAAAAGAGGAAGATAAATGACTGAAAACAGAGTAGTAATCACAGGTTATGGTGTGACATCACCTATTGGAAATACTCCAGAAACTTTTTGGGACAGTTTAAAAACAGGTCGCATTGGGATTAAGCCAATTACTAAGTTTGATACAAGTGACTTTTCTGTTCATAATGCAGGTGAAATCCAAGATTTTCCATTTGACAAATATTTTGTGCGTAAGGATAAAAATCGAATGGATATGTACTCTCTTTATGCCATCTATGCGGCACTAGAGGCGATTGAGATGGCGCAGTTGGATGTCGATAGTCTAGATCATGATCGTCTGGGTGTTATCGTATCTAGCGGTATTGGTGGTTTGCAAGAGCTAGAAGATCAGATTATACGCCTTCAAGAGCGTGGTCCTAAGCGTGTACAGCCGATGTTTATTCCAAAAGCCCTCTCCAATATGGCTGCTGGTAATATTGCGATGCGTATCAAAGCCCAAGGTGTATGTAAATCAGTGACTACGGCATGTGCTTCTGCCAATGATGCTATTGGTGAAGCTTTTCGTGAGATTAAGTTTGGCTTACAAGATGTCATCGTTTGTGGTGGCTCAGAGAGCTCTATCACCCAAATCGGAATCGCTGGCTTTCAGAACTTAACAGCGCTATCGACCACAGAAGATCCTGAGCGTGCGTCTATTCCTTTTGATAAAGATCGCAATGGCTTTGTCATGGGTGAAGGCGCTGGTATCTTGGTTCTTGAGAGTCTTGAACATGCCAAAAAACGTGGAGCGACCATCTTGGCTGAGGTTGTGGGGTATGGTAATACCTGTGATGCTTATCATATGACAACACCAACACCTGACGGCTCTGGAGCGGCAAAGGCCATGCGTTTAGCTATGGCAGAAGCTGGTATTGATAAGAGTCAAGTGGGCTATGTCAATGCTCACGGCACCTCTACACAAGCCAACGAACGTGGTGAGAGTAAGGCTATTGTCACAGTTCTTGGTAAGGAAGTACCAGTGTCATCAACCAAATCATTTACAGGGCATCTCCTTGGGGCAGCAGGTGGTGTAGAAGCTATTGCAACGATTGAGGCCCTTAGACATCAGTATGTTCCAATGACTGCTGGTACTAAAGAACTATCAGATGATATTGAAGCAAATGTCATCTATGGTCAAGGGTGTGAAGCTAAGATTGACTATGCCTTGTCAAATACCTTTGGATTTGGTGGGCACAATGCCGTAACAGCCTTTAAACGTTGGGAGGATTAGTGTGAATATTTCAGACATTAAAGAACTGATGGCGCAGTTTGATGGCTCTAGTTTAAGGGAATTTTCTTATCGAAATACAAGTGATGAACTGCATTTTAGTAAGAATACGGTAGCTACGCCTTCTTTCTCAGATAAGGCGGTAGAAGCTATCAGAGATACTTCTGAGGTTGTTATTCCTTCAAAAGCTCCTTTAGACGCTCCAACAGTGATTGAAGAGACGGCTCTAGTGGAAAATGATGAGCTCTTAGCTGAAGGTGAGCTTGTTGATAGCCCTTTGGTGGGTGTCGCCTACTTATCCCCATCTCCTGAGAAGCCTCCGTTTGTTTCTGTGGGTGACAAGGTGACAAAAGGTCAGACTCTCCTTATCATTGAGGCGATGAAGGTGATGAATGAAGTTCCTGCGCCGCACGATGGTATTGTGACTGAGATTTTGGTGGAAAATGAAGAAGTCGTAGAATTTGGTAAAGGATTGGTACGTATCAAATGATTGATATAAGAGACATTCAAAAGGCACTACCTCACCGCTATCCTATGCTTTTGGTGGATCGTGTCTTAGAAGTATCTGAAGATGAAATTACAGCGATCAAAAATGTGACGATCAATGAGCTGTTTTTCAATGGTCATTTTCCAGACTATCCTGTGATGCCTGGGGTTTTGATTATGGAGGCTCTTGCGCAAACAGCAGGTGTCCTTGAGCTATCAAAAGAAGGGAATCAAGGTCAGCTAGTCTTTTATGCGGGCATGGATAAGGTGCGCTTTAAAAAACAAGTCGTCCCTGGTGATCAATTGGTGATGACAGTTAAGTTTGTCAAACGCCGTGGCACTATCGCTGTGGTTGAAGCAAAAGCTGAAGTAGATGGGCAATTAGCTGCGAGTGGAACACTGACCTTTGCACTAGGTAAGGCTTAGTGACACATTAGAAGAGGAGAATCGCATGTTTAAAAAACTATTGATTGCCAATCGTGGCGAGATTGCTGTGCGCATCATTCGTGCTGCGCGTGAATTGGGCATTTCTACCGTAGCGGTTTATTCAGAAGCAGACAAAGAGTCTTTGCATACGATTCTTGCCGATGAGGCGATTTGTATTGGTCCTAGTCGTTCGACAGATTCTTATCTCAATATGAATGCGGTTTTGTCAGCTGCAGTTGTCACTGGCGCTCAAGCCATCCACCCAGGGTTTGGCTTTCTGAGTGAAAACTCAAAATTTGCCACTATGTGTGAGGAGTTGCATATTAAATTTATCGGGCCATCGGCTGCTGTGATGGATAAGATGGGTGATAAAATCAATGCTAGAGCGCAGATGTTAAAGGCAGGTGTTCCTGTTATTCCTGGCTCAAAAGGGCAGGTGACAAGCGTTGATGAGGCTTTAGAGGTAGCTGATGCGATTGGCTATCCTATCATGCTAAAAGCGTCCGCAGGTGGTGGTGGTAAAGGCATTCGTAAAGTGAGACAAAGAGATGAGCTAGCCAAAGCTTTTGAGTCAGCCTCACAAGAAGCCAAAGCTGCTTTTGGCAATGGCGCCATGTACATTGAAAAAGTCATCTATCCAGCACGTCATATTGAAGTGCAGATTTTAGGGGATCGTTTTGGGCACATCATACACCTTGGTGAGAGGGATTGTTCTCTTCAACGCAATAACCAAAAAGTGCTAGAAGAAAGCCCGTCAATTGCTATTGGGGCAACCCTTCGCCATAAAATTGGTGCTGCAGCAGTCAGAGCGGCTCAGGCAGTTGGTTATGAAAACGCTGGGACGATTGAATTTCTCCTAGACGAAGCTAGTGGTGAGTTCTACTTTATGGAGATGAACACACGTGTGCAAGTAGAGCATCCTGTGACGGAATTTGTCACAGGTATTGACATCGTCAAAGAGCAAATTAAAATTGCCGCAGGACAAGCCCTTAGCTATCAGCAGGAGGACATTGTCTTGACAGGGCATGCGATTGAGTGCCGCATCAATGCTGAAAATCCTAAGTGTCATTTTGCACCAAGCCCAGGTAAGATTACCGATCTTTATCTGCCGTCTGGTGGTGTGGGTTTACGTGTGGACTCGGCTGTCTATCCAGGCTATACGATCCCACCTTACTATGATAGTATGATTGCTAAGATTATTGTCCATGGTAGCAATCGTTTTGATGCTCTTATGAAAATGCAGCGTGCTCTCTATGAGTTGGAGATAGAGGGGGTTGTGACTAACAGCGAGTTTCAGATGGATTTGATTTCAGATCCGCATGTGATTGCTGGAGACTATGACACTGCTTTTTTGATGGAAACGTTTTTACCTCAGTATGATAAGTCAAAAGATTAGGAGAGATGATGACCTTATTTAGTAAAAAAGACAAATATATTCGTATCAATCCTAATCGTTCTCTTTGGCAGCGACAAGATAGTGAGATGCCAGAGGTCCCTGATGAATTATTTGCTAAATGTCCCGCTTGTAAGCATATGATTTATCAAAGAGATTTGGGTGTGGCAAGCATCTGCCCACAGTGTCAGTATGCTTTTAGAATCAGTGCTAAAGATAGACTGAGCTTGACAGTGGATGAGGGCTCTTTTTCAGAGTTATTTACAGGGCTTGAGACGAGTGATCCTCTGCAATTTCCAGGGTATAAGGAAAAGCTGCTAAAAGCTAAAGAAGAGACAGGATTAGATGAGGCTGTCATGACAGGTCTTGCTAAAATCAAAGGGCAGTCGCTAGCCTTGGCGATTATGGATTCGCATTTTATTATGGCGAGCATGGGGATGATAGTTGGTGAAAAGCTAACACGACTTTTTGAATACGCTACAGAAAATAATCTGCCTGTTGTTGTCTTTTGTGCCTCAGGTGGCGCTAGGATGCAAGAAGGGATTATGAGCCTAATGCAGATGGCAAAGGTCTCAGCAGCTGTCAAAAGGCATTCTAATGCAGGGCTATTTTATCTCAGTGTCTTAACAGATCCGACAACTGGTGGTGTTACAGCTAGCTTTGCGATGGAGGGAGATATCATCTTAGCTGAGCCTCAGGCTTTGATTGGCTTTGCAGGACGTCGTGTGATTGAGACGACTGTGCGAGAAGACTTACCAGAAGGTTTTCAAAAGGCTGAGTTTTTATTGGCACATGGTTTTGTCGATAAGATCGTTGAGCGTATGGCGCTTAGAGATACCATCGCACAGTTGTTGGCATTTCATGGAGGTGACTTATGAGTGATGTCTCACGTGTCTTAAAGGAAGCTAGAGAACAAAATCGCATGACGACACTGGATTATGCGAAAGCCCTGTGTGAGGATTTTATTGAGCTACACGGTGATCGGCATTATGCAGACGATGGTGCTGTTGTAGGTGGTATTGGCAGCTTAGATGGGCGAGTGGTGAGTATTGTTGGTATTCAAAAAGGAAAAAACCTCCAAGATAATCTTCATCGTAATTTTGGGCAGCCCAATCCAGAAGGCTATCGTAAAGCTTTACGCTTGATGAAACAAGCGGAGAAATTTGCTAGACCTGTCATCACCTTTATCAATACAGCTGGAGCTTATCCAGGTGTAGGAGCAGAGGAGCGTGGACAGGGGGAGGCTATCGCTCGCAATCTTCTTGAGATGAGTGATTTGAAAGTGCCGATTATTGCGATTATTGTCGGTGAAGGTGGCTCAGGTGGTGCGCTGGCTTTAGCAGTGGCTAATCAGGTTTGGATGCTTGAAAATACCATGTATGCGATTCTTAGCCCAGAAGGTTTTGCATCGATCTTATGGAAAGACGGTAGTCGTGCCCCTGAGGCGGCTGAGTTGATGAAGTTGACGGCTGGCGAACTCCTCAAAATGGGTGTTGTCGATAAGGTCATCCCAGAGCATGGTTATTTTTCAAGTGAGATTGTGGATAAGCTCAGAGTAGAGCTTGTCAAAGAGCTAGATAGCCTTAGCCAATTATCAACTAAGGAGCTATTAGAAGCTCGTTATCAACGTTTTCGAAAATATTAAAAAAAACAGATGAGATGATCATCTGTTTTTTGAGTTAGGGTTTGATGATGTCAACACCACCCATGTAAGGGCGAAGGACTTCAGGAATAGTGACAGAACCGTCAGCATTTTGGTAGTTTTCAAGAATAGCAGCAACGGTACGTCCGACAGCAAGCCCTGAACCGTTTAGGGTGTGTAGGAGTTTGACTTTTCCATCTGCTTCATCACGATAGCGGATTTGGGCACGTCTTGCTTGGAAATCTTCGGTATTAGAGCAAGATGAGATTTCACGGTAAGTATTTTGAGCTGGGATCCATACCTCAAGGTCATAGGTTTTAGCAGCTGAAAAGCCCATATCTCCAGTACACAAGGTAATCACACGGTAAGGGAGGTTCAGCTTTTGGAGGATATTTTCGGCATTGGCAGTCATCTTTTCCAATTCAGCATAAGAATCTTCAGGTTTAGAAAATTTGACCATTTCAACCTTGTGGAATTGATGCAAGCGAATCAGACCACGTGTGTCACGTCCAGCAGAACCTGCCTCAGAGCGAAATGACGGGCTCATAGCTGTAAAGTATATAGGAAGCTCTTTACCATCGATAATATCGCCACGGTAGTAGTTGGTTAGAGGGACTTCAGCAGTTGGGATAAGGACAAAATCACTATCTGCCAACTCAAAGGTATCTTCTTTAAACTTTGGATATTGCCCTGTACCAAACATAGAGTCGTGATTGACCATATAAGGTGGGATGACTTCTGTATAGCCTTCTTTGGCATGCTCGTCTAGCATGAAGTTGTAGAGGGCACGCTCAAGTCTGGCACCGAGTCCCTTGTAGAAGAGAAAGCGTGATCCAGTCACTTTGGCACCACGTTCCCAGTCTAAAATATCAAGCTCTTCGCCTAAGTCCCAGTGGGCTTTTGGCTCAAAGTCAAAGTGAGGAATATTACCCCAACGGCGCACTTCAACATTATCGTCTTCATCAGCACCCACAGGGACGTCGTTTGCTGGAATATTTGGTAAGACAGTGATAATAGCAGTCACTTTTTCATCAATACTAGCAAGCTCAGTATCAATAGCTTTGATGTCAGCAGATAGTTTTTGCATAGCAGCAATTTGGCTACTAGCATCTTCTTTTTGACGTTTAGCTTGGGCGATGGCAGCAGAAGCAGTGTTACGCTCAGCTTTTTTAGTTTCTGAGATGACTAAGAGCTCACGACGTTTACTATCTAGCTCTCTTAGTTCATCTAGAGTTTCCGATGCGACACCACGAGTAGCAAGCTTGTCAGCAATAGTATCAAAATCCATACGGATACGTTTTAAATCTAACATAAGACTCCTCCAAAAAAGCACTCAAGTAAATCTGCTGGAGCGCTTGAGCGCGGTTCCATCCAGCTTCACTTGAGTGCACTTGATTGTTATGGTAACTATACTGATGATTTATCAGTCACGGTAGAATTTCGTGCCGTCTCTTATCTGCTCGCAGCAACCGCAGACTTTCTGAAAAGAAAACAAGCCTTACTTATCCGTTGTTCTCATTATACACGATTCTTTTTATCTTGTAAATGGTGAGCTTATAGGAATAGTCGCTCTAACTCTTTTGCGACACCGTCTTCTTCGTTGGTGTGACTTAATTGTTTATCAGCATAAGGTAGTAGAAGTGAGCTAGCATTTTTCATAGCATAGCCAGTCTGAGCTAGAGCCAGCATCTCAGTATCATTGTGTTCGTCTCCAAAAGCAATGAGTTGGTCTTGACTCATATTGAGTGTGGAGAGGAGATACTTGAGGGCAAAGGCTTTATTGACACCTTTTGGTGAACATTCGAGGATATTGAGAGGCCCGCCCCAAGAGTCCACTTCGATGTCGTGGTTAAAATGCTCTCGTAAGTTTTTTGCTAGCTGGTATTTATCTTGGTGGCGTGTTTGGATGAGGAGGGCATTTGGATCGCGTGTGATTTTGTGGCTCTCTAAGCGCATGCTATCAGTAATAGCCGATACCCCAAACAGCTTAGGATCGATACGTTCAGGATAATTAAGGGTAATATAGAAGTTTTTGCGGTATTCACTAGCGACAAAGTCAGCTTCTATGTCCTCCATGATGTCTAAAATCCCTAAAAGATAGTCTTTGTCTAAGGTGATAGATTGTTCTTTAGCCCATTTTTGCTCAGGAAGATGCGTAAGAGAGCCGTTAAAGCTGATCATAGGTGTTGTTAGATTCAGCTGTTTATAATACTCTAGCGCCATACGATAAGGGCGCCCTGTCGCAATGACGACCTGGTGTCCTTGAGATTTGATACGCTCAATAACATCAACAGTGTAGTCAGAAATCGTATTGTCAGAGCGTAGTAAAGTCCCATCTAAATCGAGTGCAATCATTTTTTTCATCATGTTAGGATTATAACATAAAATTGTCAAAACGCCTACTGCTGTCAGGTAGAGAAAAGTTAGCAGGTCTTTGGTTGAAATCCCCAGAGAGAATGGTTATAATGAAACATACTAATGAAAAAAGGAGACAGATATGAAGATAAAAGTTATTCTCATACATGCTTGTTTTTTACTAATCTCACTGGGGATTAAGTACTATCAGGTAGATGGACCTGATTTGATATGGAATATGTTTTTAGCGCTAGTTGCCTATGATTTTGCTCTACTATGTACGCTAGCTAAAACATTCAGCGTGACCTTGCTTTTAGCTTTGGCTTGGCTCTTTTTTTACCCCAATACTTTTTATATGCTGACTGATATTGTGCATATGAATTTTACAAGTACGGTTCTTTGGGATCAGTCGAGCTTGATTTTGTATTTTTTATTTGTCGCTAGCATTTTGTTTGGGGTCATGTCAGGAGTAGAGAGTGTTAATTTGCTCTTTAAGCGTTTTAGTATTGACTCTTATCCTCTAAAGCTTATCTTGATTGGGCTTTTATCTTTTGTGTCAAGCTTTGCCATTCATATTGGGCGCTATGCTAGGCTGAATAGCTGGGATATTATCATGAGACCTAAGGTGGTTGTCGTTGAACTTATCAATGTATGGAGCTGGGGGGCAGTTTATTTTGTTTTAGGGTTTACATTGTTACAAATAGTGACTTTACTCTTTGCTGTTAGTGAGAGCAAATCTTAGAACATAGGTCTTGAAAAAGGAACGATTCTTTGATAAGATAATCTTATTGTTCGTCATTTAAGTGTAGGGACATTTTGCTAGTGGTGAGATGTTAAGCCTTTTAATACTTAAAACTTAGATTATCAAAAGGAGTATCCTGATTTATCATGGAAAAGTTGTTTAAACTTAAAGAGCATGGCACAGATGTCAAAACAGAAGTTACAGCTGGTTTGACGACCTTTTTTGCAATGAGTTATATTCTCTTTGTCAATCCAGCCATGTTAGCCCAAACGGGCATGCCAGCCCAAGGGGTCTTTCTAGCAACGATTATCGGTGCGGTAGCTGGAACTTTGATGATGGCATTTTACGCCAACATCCCTTATGCTCAAGCGCCTGGTATGGGACTCAATGCCTTTTTTACTTATACAGTTTGTGGGTCCTTAGGCTATAGCTGGCAAGAAGCACTTGCTATGGTCTTCTTATGCGGTGTGATTTCGATTGTTATCACAGTTACTAAAGTTCGTAAGATGATTATTGAGTGTATTCCAGCGTTTATGAAGGCATCTATCTCAGCTGGTATTGGTGTGTTCTTGGCTTATGTAGGGATTAAAAATGCAGGCTTTTTACAGTTTACTATTGATCCAGGGACTTATAGTGTCTTAGGAAGCGGTGCAGATGCTGCAAAAGCATCTATTACTGCGAATGCTCAAGCGACACCAGGTTTGGTAGCTTTTACGAGTTCAGCTGTTATTGTAGCGATTGTCGGATTAGCGATCACGTCCTTTTTTGTCATTAAAAATATTAAAGGTGGCGTTATTATCTCCATTGCCTTGACGACTGTCATCGCTATTTTAGCAGGGGTCGTTAACCTATCAGAAATCAACTTTGCCTCAAATAATATCGCAGCAGCTTTCACGGATCTCAAAACGATCTTTGGGGTTGCCTTAGGTAGCGAAGGCTTAGGTTCACTCTTTAGTGATGTGTCACGTATTCCAAGTGTCTTGATGGCTATTTTGGCTTTCTCATTGACAGATATTTTTGATACGATTGGGACATTGATCGGTACAGGTCAAAAAGTAGGAATTGTCGCTGAGACAGGTGAAAACAATGAATCAAAAGGGCTTGACCGCGCGCTCTTTTCTGACCTTGTCGGCACAACTTTAGGTGCTATTGCAGGAACATCTAATGTAACGACTTACGTAGAGTCTGCAGCAGGTATTGGCGCTGGTGGGCGTACAGGCTTGACAGCCCTTGTAGTCGCTGTTTTATTTGCTATTTCAAGCTTTTTTAGCCCTTTACTTGCCATCGTACCAAATGCGGCGACAGCACCTATCCTTATCATTGTGGGGATTATGATGTTGGCTAATCTCAAAACGATTGAATGGGCTGACCTTAGTGTTGCCATTCCTGCTTTCTTTACATCAGTCTTTATGGGATTTGCTTATAGTATTACACACGGTATTGCTGTTGGTTTTCTCTTTTACACCTTAGCTGAGGTATTTAAAGGTAAAGCAAGAGATATTCATCCGTTGATTTGGGTGTTAGATATTCTCTTTATCCTCAATTTTGTTAGCTTGGCGCTTATCTAAAAGTGATGAGGCTTGGGTTTATCCCAAGCTTTTTGTGTTGGCAAGAAAGCTTGCTACAATTTTAACTTGGAAGGGGCTTTGATTTTTGATATAATAGGCTCATGTTATATAGTCATGATGAAGCAACATTGCGTGCTTATGGTCAAGAGTTGTCCTCTTATCTAAGAGCGGGTGACATTATCGTACTGACAGGAGATCTAGGTGCAGGTAAGACCACACTTACAAAAGGGATTGCCAAAGGTTTAGGTGTCACTCAGATGGTCAAAAGTCCGACTTATACGATTGCGCGTGAATATGAGGGACGTCTGCCACTTTACCATTTAGATGTTTATCGTATCGGAGATGACCCAGACTCGATTGATTTAGAGGACTTTCTCTATGGAGATGGTGTTACTATTATCGAGTGGGGCAATCTCTTGAGTCCAGATATTTTGGGAGATTATCTCGAGATTGTCATTGATAAGACGCCTGATGGAAGAAGTCTAAGTTTTATAGCGCATGGAAGGCGTGCTGAAGTACTTGCGGAGCAGATGACAGATGAGACAGACTAGAGAGCTTATCCTTAAAGAAGCAGATGAATGGGATGCTAAGCCTCTAGCCAAGCTATTAGCGTGTGTGACTCAAGAGACAGACTTTGTCGTTCAAGATAGCCTGGTATCATGGGATGAAGCTGATTTAGCTCCATATCTTGCCGATAGTAAGACGCAGATCAACTCCCTTTGTCTCCTAGCTTTACTAGAGGATGAGGCGATTGGTCTTATCACGATTGTAGGGGGAAAATCTCTCTCCCTTAGTCATATTGGTGATGTTTTTATCGCTGTCAAAAAGAACTATTGGGGACTTGGGATTGCACAAGCGTTATTAGAGATGGCGATTGATTGGGCAGAGCATAGTGGTGTGATTAGGCGCTTAGAGTTAAGTGTGCAAGCTAGAAATAGTGTTGCTATCCACATTTATAAAAAGTACGGCTTTGAGATAGAAGGTATTAAAAAGCGCGGTGCTAGAGAAGCTTGTGGGCATTTTTTAGATGTTTACATGATGGCTAAACTGATTGAAGGTAAATAAAGGAAAGAAGATGACTATCGGAAAGAAAATTGTAATCATGTTGGGACTGATATGTGCAACGACCCTAGTTGCCATAGGAGTGTATATGACATCAGCCTATTTTTTCTCAGCCAATGAATTTTCGAAGACATTTAAAAATTATAAAAATATAAGTGTTGATAATTCCTCCATTTCTGAGAATAAACCTATCTCAATCTTATTGATGGGAGTGGATACAGGGACCTATGGTCGTACCGATACTTGGGAGGGAAATAGCGATACGATGATTGTCGTAACAGTCAACCCTAAGACCAAGAAAACAACCATGACCAGCCTTGAGCGAGATATTTATACTGAGCTGACAGGCCCTTCTGACAATGATATGAATGGTGTTGCCGCCAAGCTCAATGCTGCTTATGCAGCAGGAGGAGCAGAGATGGCGCTAATGACGATCAATGCGCTCTTGAATATGAATATAGACTACTATATGCAGATGAATATGCAAGGTTTGGTGGATTTGGTCAATGCTGTTGGCGGTATCACGGTGACTAATCATTTTGATTTTCCGATTTCTATTGTGGAAAATGAGCCAGACTACACCGCTACAGTCGAGCCAGGTACGCATAAAATTAATGGCGACCAAGCCTTGGTGTTTGCACGCATGCGCTATGATGATCCTGAGGGAGACTATGGACGCCAAAAGCGTCAGCGTGAAGTCATCCAAAAAGTGATGCAAAAGATTCTTTCCCTAGATAGTGTCGCTTCTTATCGTAAGATTTTGTCTGCTGTTAGTTCCAATATGCAGACCAATATTGAGATCAACTCAAGTACTATTCCTAGTCTTTTAGGCTACGCTGATGCCCTAAAATCGATCAAGTCTTATCAGCTAGAAGGTGAAGGTCAAGATATTGACGGTGTTTCATATCAGTTGACGACTGATGATCATCTTCTTAGTGTGCAAAATCGGATCAAAAAAGCTTTGGGTCTAGAAACGTCTGATACCTTAAAGACATCAGCCATTACTTATGAGGCTTATTATGGTTTATCATCATCTTATGTGACTACAGATGACGGTACTTACACAAGCGATGTGTCAGGCTATGATACCTATAGCACAGCTCAAGATTATACGACTTATGCTACAAATACTTATCCAGCTGATACTTATAGTAATACTGGTCAGACAGACGTTTACAATAACGCAAATACAATTCCAGCCTATTAAAAAAATCTGAGCTTAGCTCAGATTTTTTTAGGATGATTGACCTTTAGTGGTCTCTTTGATATGCTCTAGTCGATTTTTAATTTCGGTGAGCTTGGGTGTGATTTCTTGTTGAAAGACACGCCATTTATAAGTGGATTCTGCGGTATAGTCTTTAATGCGTTGACCTTGCTCTTTGATGATGGCGATGTTGTCTTTGATGCGATCTACGGAGTTCTGACTACGATTGATTTCGTCTAAGCTAGACTGGTAGCCTGCTTTGATGCTATCACGATATTTGTAGCCTAAGTAGGCAGTTAGGCTAGCCACAGCCACTGTGGCTAAAAGCATTGATTGCCCTTTTTTCATGCGTCTATCTCCTTTGTAATATTATCTGCTAAGGCGGCTAATCGCTCAAAATTAGGCTCATGTGCTGTATAATGAATAGCTAATCCATCGTCTTGACCATAGCGAGGGACCAGATGGACATGAGCGTGAAAGACGGTTTGACCAGCAATTTCTTCATTGTTGGTGATGATATTCATCCCCTTGGCTTGTGTGGCACGCTGAAGTGCCTTAGCTAGCTTAGGAATAGGAGCAAAAAGGTGTGTTGCCGTGTCTTGATCCATCTCTAGGATATTTCGAACATGCTTTTTAGGAATGACAAGGCTGTGCCCTTTGGTCGCTTGTGAGATATCTAGGAAGGCTACGACATGCTCATCTTCGTAGATCTTTGAAGCAGGGATATCTCCTGAGATGATTTGACAAAAGATACAATCGGTCATAAAAGTCCCCTTTCTATCGCGCTTTTTGTTATAATAGCTACTATAAGTATAACACAGTTAGAGAGAAAGCGTATGTTAAAACTCGAAAATGTTGTCGGAGGTTATGTCAATATCCCCGTCTTAAAAAAAGTATCCTTTGATGTTAACGATGGTGAGCTTGTTGGGCTTATCGGGTTAAATGGCGCTGGTAAGTCAACGACGATTAAAGAAATCATCGGTTTATTGACGCCTTATGAGGGTCGTATCACCATTGATGGGATGACCCTTAGAGAGGCTAAAGCAGATTATTTAAAAGCGATTGGTTATATTCCTGAGACACCTAATCTTTATGAAGAGCTGACGCTTAGGGAACATTTGGAGACGGTAGCTATGGCTTATGACATTGATAAAGAGAAGGTCATGGCACGTGCCGCTAAGCTTTTGCGCCTCTTTAGATTAGAGGATAAGCTGGATTGGTTTCCAGTGCAATTTTCAAAAGGGATGAAACAAAAGGTCATGATTATCTGTGCTTTTGTTCTTGATCCGAGTCTTTTTATCGTAGATGAGCCTTTCCTTGGCTTAGATCCTCTTGCTATCGCAGATCTTATCGCGCTTTTAGAGGAAGAAAAAGCAAAAGGCAAGTCTATTTTGATGAGTACACATGTCCTAGATTCGGCAGAAAAAATGTGTGATCGTCTAGTCATTTTACATCATGGTGAAGTTCTTGCCCAAGGGAGCTTAGCAGAGCTTCGAGAGGCCTTTCACCAGCCAGAAGCTAGTCTGACTGATATTTACCAATTATTGACTAAAGAGGTGTAGTATGGAGCGATTACTTCAGGAGCGTCGCAGACGATTTAGAGCTCAGTGTGCCAAGTATATGCGCTACGTTTTAAATGACCACTTTGTCATTGTGCTTTTTTTCTTGCTAGGATTTTTGATGGTGCAGTATAGTCAGCTACTAGCTCACCTGCCTGACAATAGACTACCTATCTGGTTAGTGCTTATTGGTTTGATGATGGTTTTGGTTTATCTAGGACGAGTAGCGACTTATTTGGAAGTAGCTGATGCGCAGTTTTTGCTAGCTAAAGAGGAAGCGATTTTACGTGATATTGCTCAAGCTAAAAAGCGGGCCTTTATCTTGTGGACAAGTATTCAGACAGTGATTTTAGTGCTTTTGATGCCACTTTTGTTAAGATTAGGTCTTAGTGTTTTTGGAGGTCTTTTGCTAGTAGTGCTGCTAGCTGTCATCAAATGGTTTGTCCTCTCTAAAAAGACAGATACTTGGCAAGTTGACAAGAGACTTCAGTGGGAAGTGGTCATTGCTTATGAGCAAAGACGCAAGCAGTCGATTTTGAAGTTCTTTTCGTTGTTTACAACTGTAAAGGGTATCTCAAGTACAGTTAAACGTCGTGCTTATCTGGATAAGCTGTTGGTTTTAGCTAAAGATGGCAGATTGTGGTCGAATTTGTATCTGCGTGCTTTTTTACGCAGTGGTGATTATCTGTCTTTGTATATCAGATTGGGTGTTTTGAGTCTATTAGCTTTGCTTTTTATCAGGGAGCGTTGGTTAGCTGTTGGCGTTTCATTTTTACTCAATTATCTCTTGGTATTTCAGCTTTTAGCGCTTTATAAGCATTACGATTATCAGTATGTCACAGCCCTGTATCCGCTAGATAAGGAGCAAAAAGCTAATGATTTGAAGCATTTTTTACGCTTAATCATGTATGGTTTAGTGAGTCTTGAGTGTCTTTTGAGCTTTGCTTTTACGCCAATGCTAGTCTTGCTTGTAGCGACACTAGCTCTAGTCGAGATTTATCTGCCTTATAAAATAAAACAGATGATTGACTAAGCCTAGAAAAACAAGTAAAATGATAATACCATTTAAGAATGTCTGGAAAGGAGAAGCCTGTGGCTCATTTAGAACAAGAACTTATGCTGACCCCTCTTAGTGGCAAGAGTGGTAAGGCTTATATTGGACAATACCCCAATGGAGAGCGTATTTTTGTGAAATTAAACACGACTCCTATTTTACCAGCTCTAGCTAAGGAGCAAATTGCCCCGCAGCTTTTGTGGGCTAGACGAACAGCCAGTGGGGATATGATGAGTGCGCAAGAATGGCTAGAGGGGCGTGTCTTGACAAGAGAAGATATGACCAGCAAGCAAGTTATGCAGATTTTAGTGCGTCTTCACAAGTCACGTCCTTTGGTCAATCAGTTGTTACAGCTTGACTATAAGATTGAAAATCCCTATGATTTACTGGTGGATTGGGAGAAAAATGCAGCCCTTCAGATTCGTGAAAATACCTATTTGCAAGAGGTTGTTAGAGATTTGAGACGGACCCTTCCTGAATTTAATTCTGAGATTGCCACTATCGTTCACGGAGATATTAAAAATAGCAACTGGATGGTAACGACAAGTGGCTTGATTTATTTGGTTGATTGGGATTCGGTGCGCTTGACGGATCGTATGTATGATGTGGCTTATCTGCTCAGTCACTACATCCCTAGAAATCGTTGGCACGAATGGCTAAGTGCTTATGGTTATAAGGATAATGACAGAGTGCGCCGTAAGATTTATTGGTTTGGACAATTGTCCTACCTTAATCAGATTACGACTTGCTTTGACCAGCGTGATATGGAATATGTCAACCAAGAAATCTATGGTTTACGAAAATTTAGAGAGATGATGACAAAAAGACAATGAGAGTGAGACGACGAAAAGGCGCTGAGGATTTACTGGCTAAATACCCTCAGCTGGTAATTTCAAATCCAGAGAAAGCTAAGGGACTTTGGAGAGATATTTTTGGTAATGATAAGCCGATTCATATTGAGGTGGGTTCAGGAAAAGGGGCTTTCATCACAGGAATGGCAGCTCAAAATCCTGATGTTAACTATATCGGGATTGATATTCAAAGTTCTGTTTTGAGCTATGCGCTAGATAAGGTGATTGCAAGTGGTGTGGATAATGTCCGCCTGCTCTTAGTTGATGGTTCTAGCTTGAGCGATTATTTTGAAGAGGGTGAGATTGACCTGTTGTATCTGAACTTTAGCGATCCCTGGCCTAAAAAACGCCATGAAAAACGTCGCCTGACTTATAAGACATTCTTAGAGACTTATGAGACGATTCTACCTCCAAATGGGGAAATCCACTTTAAGACGGACAATCGTGGTTTGTTTGAATATAGTCTGGCTAGTATGTCTCAGTACGGCATGGTGCTTAATCGTGTGTGGCTTGATTTACATGCAGATGATATGGCTGATAATGTCATGACTGAGTATGAGGCGAAATTTTCAGCTAAGGGTCAACCTATTTATAGACTTGAAGCTTCGTTCAAAGTATGATATACTAATAAAAGTTTGCTCGAGCAAACTTTTATCTGGAGAGGTCGCATAGTGGCCGAGTGCGCACGCTTGGAAAGCGTGTAGTCCTTAACGGGGCTCGGGGGTTCGAATCCCCTCCTCTCCTTATATATCCTTGATTTTATAGGCTTTGTCAGTAGTTCACCCGTTTTTCACCCGTCAAAATTGAGATTTTGAAAAATTTCTTTGACTCGCTCGTCGTTTTTGTTTTTTAGCGTTTCAATTTGATGGGCGTAAACTTTTAGAGTGATGTTTAAATTTTCATGTCCTAAGAGTTTTGATACAGAGATTAAATCGACACCCTGAGCGATTAAATAAGAGGCATATGAGTGCCTTAGAGAGTGGTTAGTTAGATTTCTACCAGTAACTCTTTTGATGACCTTATTTGTCGCGTTATTGGACGCTCCAAAGCAGATACGGTTAAGCTTGTTGGGTTGATAGTGATTATCTAAGTAGTAGCGTACCAAGTCCATGGTCTTTTGAGAGACGGGGATTTGTCTGACGGATTGTTCATTCTTTGTTGCCCCGAATCTTTGTGAGATAGAGTAGTCAAAAGTTTTGTTGACACTGATGTAGTTGTTCTGGAAGTCAAAGTCATCTGGGGTCAGTCCTTCCGCTTCGGCGTAGCGCATACCTGTCACTGCTATCAAGTAAGTAGTGAAGTAGGATGCGTGCTTGATTTTATCTGATGATACCTTGATGTAGTTTAGGTATTCTGCTTCCTCTAGGAATTTCTCTGTTTCTGGTTTAGTAGGTTTTTGGGATTTGACAATAGCTCCTTCAGCAAAGTTATCACGGATGATGCCATCACGGATAGCCATTTTACAGGAACCTTTGATTTGATAGTGGAACTTGTCTAGCGTCTGTTGGGCAACCTTTGTTCCAAAGTCGTTGAGGATTTGCTGATAGAAAGTGTGTGTGATGTCTTTAAGTTTACGCTCACCAAAATAGTGCTCAATGTGTCTAAAGTTCTTGGTATAGGTCTGCCAAGTCTTGGGGGTGATGTGGGGCTTTTTGTAGATGTCTGCCCAGCGTTTGTTATACTCTAGGACAGTAATATCTAAGAGGTCAGCTGTTAGGGTGTTTAGGTCTAATTCTGCTTGTTGTGCAGCAGCTTTGGCTAGGCTCTTCGTTTTAAAGCCACGCTTAGATTTTTCTCTTTTTTTACCTTGGCTGTCACGGTAAGTTATCCGATATTCCCAGCCCGTTTCTAGTTTTCGATAAAATGCCATTGTCAATTTCCTCATTTCTTGGTAAAATGGGTATAGTAAAGACACCTATCTACTGTTGGTTGTTTTTGCTATATAAGATAAGTTCCCTACACTCAAGGTTTGGCGACAGAGAGTGTGGGGATTTTTTATCTGATTTTTTCTAACTCTGGTAAATCTATGCCCATGGAATATAATATATCTTCGAATTTGACTGAAGTGAAGTTTTCTTTATATTTTTCGAGTAATTTTATTAACTCTTTATAAAATCTAAGAAAGTATGTTTTATCTAAAAAAACTTTTAAGTATATAATCATAACGATCAATTTTTTGTTATCAATATTATCTAGATGATAGAAATCAGTTAGAGGTCTTAGTCTTATATTTTTCAACGAAATATTATAGAGTCTTTCATCATGGGCACAAACATTTCTTATAAGATTAGTTGCTTTTAGAGCAGCACTTAAATCCTCAGGGCTTAGATGAATATTCGTTCTAGGAGAAAGCTGTTTGTTATATTTATTGCTATAAAATTTCGCTATATCATTTTTTAAAGTTTGTGTAAGTATGTTATAGAAATGAGAGATGTTTCCTATAGTTAGAAAATTTACTAAAACCCATAAAGGAACTTCTCCATGCTCTTCTATATAGTGTTTTACAGAACCGTTTTGTCCAACTTTGTCATGTATAGTTTTAGTAAGTATCGAAATTTGATTAAGTACTTGTTTTGGATTATCATCTACAAAATTACTTAAATCTAAATAAGAATTTTTCCGAGGATATTTTTTTGCAAAGCTATGAGCAATGGTAGTTTTTATGGAGTTTTCAAAAATCAATAAATATTTCAAAAAGAGGATTCGTAATTCTCTATCAAATAAGAAAAGCTGTTTAAGTTCGTTAAAATGGGTACCTGTTAAAAATTCTTCAGGTACAATAGGTCTGTTATTCGCATCTCTTTTAAGAAATAAATCTTTGTAACCATTTATGACGTTGTAGTAATTTTCTTGTTCTAAAAAGCGTTTAGGCTTTCCGTCAGTAGGGACTGTCATTCCACGACTGCGTAAAATTGATAGTTGTTGATTAAATGTCTTATATTCTTTCATATCTTTATCCTCAAATAAAAGCAAAAAAATAGTCAGGGCGCCGTACGCTTCCTGACCTAATCCTATAAGGCTATGATACAATTATTATAGCTCAAAGTCAATAAAAACGTACTAAAAACAATTTATTTTCCAAGTAAATTCCGCAGTATCTAAAAACCTTGATATAACAGTGTTTTTTTATTTTTTAGAATTTCTTCTTGACTTTTTATATAGAATGTCTCCTCTCTGCTTTCTATTGTTTATATTTATACTTACAGTTCTTAACCCAATAGTTGTAATTACTTTGCAATCCGTTTGTTGTAGTACCGTCTGGCGCTTGTTGACGTAGCCAAGTTACAAAGTCCTCAGCGTTTGTGATAACGGATTGTGAGTTAAGTTCTGCTTCGTTACGCGATAAATTGTTTAGATTGGTTTCTCCAGCTTCGCCGTAAACCGTTACCTCATCGACAACGTTATGGTTATCATCTAGTTGTACAACACTGATTGTTTGTGCTAAATTTTGAGTTGGTGCAATGTAATAAAAACCACGACAATAGTTATATGTGTCTGCTGTTGAGCCTGTAATGCCTATTGTTATGAATAAGCTTTGGTAGTTTAGATCTTCGGTTGAATTAGATTCAGTATAAACAGCATTAGTATCACTACTGCTATCATTAGTTGATGTTGATGTGTTGCTACTAGAAGCACCAGTAGAAGTAGTGAATGTGTCTCCTTCGTAATGCGACGGTTGCAAGTATGAATAAGTTAGTGCACCTGCTGTTACTAGAGCTGATGTTGTCATTACAGTGATTGCGATTGTTTTCCATTTTTTCATTTTAAATAGACGTTATCCCCTAATTCAAGTTTAGCATTATTGTTTACTTCTACAGAGATAAAGCTACGTAAGGTTACATTCTTCCCTATGCAACAAGTTGAGGTTGGTGAAATTAAAAAATCGTAATATGAACCTCTCTTTATAACTTCATTTTCGAAAACCATATCTTATCCCTCCCTATAAATATCTACGACTTCGCCAATTGTTCTGAAATCATCTCCTTCAGCTTTTAGTATGCTTCAGTTATTGCACATATTTGTTTCCTAATTTTCCATTGGCATAAAGTTACCGACAATTTTGCCGATGATACGAGGTTCTTCATCGTAAGGGGCAAATTTGTCAGCGTACTTTTTATTAAGAGAAACGAGGCGTAAGCCGTCCTTTTCTTTATAGACTTTCTTGATGTAACTTTGTCCGTCCCAGTCCACGGCATAGATAGCTCCATCATAGTCAAATCCTGTGCCTTTGATGAGGGCAACAGAGCCATTGAGGTATTCTGGCTCCATAGAGTCACCGTAAACCCAACTAGCCAGATCGTGGTCTATCTCTTCGTCAAAGTAGACTGTATCATAGTTTCTATCCTCAAAGTAAGCTGTTCCGATACCAGCGGATAACTTTTCATAGACGTGATACTCAAAGAGTTCTTCCTCAACAGCATCATCATTATTCATCTCTTTCACAAGCTCCCTAGACGTGTCTACAAGCTTGTGACGGCGTTTATTGTCTAGTTGGATATAATTACTCGTCAACTCTTCTACAAGCTCGTCACGCTCAAAATGTGCGTTTTCTGGGACTTCTTTAGTAGACGTAGGTGGGAATAAATCATCAATAGAAATATTGAATGCTTCAGCTAGAGCAAACATAGTGTCTTTTTTAGGAGTACGAAATCCTTTTTCGTAATTACTAATAGCATTTTTTCCCAGACCAATTTTTTTCCCAAGTTCTAATTGTGTCCAACCTTTTTGTTTTCTATAATCCTTTATCTTTTCTCCGATAAAATGAGCAATTTCTTGCTTGTCCATTATAAGCTCCTTTCTAATTTAACCTTTTAATAGTATTATACACCAAAAAACCACGAAAAGAAAACTTTTTTTGTTTTTTCGATAAAAAAGTATTGACTAGACCACGAAACGTGTGCTATAATATACTCGTAAGGTTGAGAAAGGCAATCTTAGACAAGGAAACTAGTAGAAAGGAACTCATAATGAGAAAACGTTCAAGCAAACGAAAAAAGCTCAGTAGCGAGAAAAAGGTGACACTAATGATTGCTCTCATCAATCTAGTCATCGCACTACTAAGCCTTTTAGAAAAAATCTTAGAAAAGTTCTAAGGTTTACACGTTAGTTGAGGGGCGCAAGCCCCAAGGCTAACTATGTATTCTCATTATACCAAAAGGTGTCAAAAGATGGAAGATAAAACCTATCGCATTTTGTTTTGGTCTATTATTGCTCTTACTATTTTAGCTATTATTATTACAATTGCTATCTGGTAAAACCTTAAAAAGAGAGGGGGTGAGGCATGTGCAAGTCTATTTGTTACAGGCTAGAAAAGAGGCTGGTTTAACACAAGCTGAGCTAGCTAAAAAAATCGGTATTTCAGAGGTCGCTTATAGACAAAAAGAGCAGGGTAAGCGAAATTTTAAATCTGATGAAATGTTTCTTATCGCTGATATTTTTAAAAAAGATATTGGCGATTTATTTACAGACACTAGACCACGAAACGTGTTCTGAAAATCTTGAAAGGAAAACTATGACAAAACAAAAATACGGACGACCAAGCACAGGGCAAAAAGGAAACAACCGCCCTACCGTGGTTATCAGTCGAGAGAACTATGACGAGGTTGATAGCTTGTCGCTTGGTACAGGAATGAGCCGCAGTGCCATTGTTGATTATTTCATCAGTGAGGGCTTGAAAAAAGCACGTATTGAAGAAGTTATCATCAAGACTAAACGTCTT
Organism: Streptococcus lishijunsis; assembly: GCF_047290665.1. NCBI lineage: Bacteria > Bacillati > Bacillota > Bacilli > Lactobacillales > Streptococcaceae > Streptococcus > Streptococcus lishijunsis. The sequence continues at coordinate 88,319 of NZ_JBLBUC010000002.1, forward strand.
GTCCTTGAGGACTAGAAAGGACGTGGCAGAGATTTTAGCTTACAAAGAAACTAATAAAGCTATCACTCGGCACGTTGATGAAGATGATAGGACAAAACATCCTGTCACAGATAATCTTGGTAGAACTCAAGAAACTTATATCATCAACGAATCGGGGCTCTATTCCCTCATCTTATCCAGCAAACTACCACAAGCTAAAGAATTTAAACGTTGGGTCACAAGCGAGGTCTTACCCACTATCCGCAAGCACGGCATGTTTGCAACAGACGAACTACTGGACAACCCAGACTTTGCGATTGCAACTTTGCAACGGCTCAAGGAAGAGCGTGAGGCTAAAAGACAGCTTGAAGCTCAGATTGAGGCTGACCGTCCTAAGGTACTGTTCGCAGATGCTGTAAGTGCTAGTAAGTCATCTTGTCTGATTGTTGAACTGGCTAAAATTCTGAAACAGAATGGGATTGATATTGGTCAAAACAAATTCTTTCAGTGGTTACGCTCTAATGGTTACCTAATTAGTCGCCGTGGGGAGTCTTGGAACCAACCAACACAGAAAAGCATGCAGTTAGGTCTGTTTGAGCTGAAAAAGACAAATATCAACCATGCCGACGGTCACACCACAGTCAATACAACAACTAAGGTCACTGGCAAAGGGCAGCAATATTTTATCAATAAGTTTTTAGCAGAAGATATTGCGTAGAAAGGAGGACAAGTTTGGAGGAAGAAAAATGTTAGAAATTGTGACAGCCGTTAATATTGTGTGCGCAGTTATCAACTTAATATCGTTTTTTGTAAATAGGGAAAAATGATTTTGTTTTAGATAAAAAATGGATTCGTTTATTTGTTGTTACCTTAATTTTATAAGCTCCTCTATCCAAATAATAGGAGAAAGCTACACTAGAATTCGGGAAAAGGTCTGTCTCGTTCTCGAACGGTTCAGAATCCCAATAGCTACTAAGCTGTGAAAAAGGGACTTGGGTTAGGCTATATTCATCGTTGATATACTTTGGAGCAACTGAATTAGGGTCAAAACCGTTGTCAAATATCTCTTTACCGCTGGTATCGAAAAGTTGAATACTTTTGATAACAATTGAAACATTTGAAGTGTTAACCAACTCGAAACCATACTGATAATCTGCTTTGGGGTTAACTCTATCTTTGAAACAGTTGGAAATTTTAAGAGTTGCCTTATTCATTGCAATTGAATAAAGTAGCCCAACAACACCTGTAATAGCACCAACCCAAGCAGCAATAATATTGAGCATATCCATATTATCTAAAATCCATTTAATCATTTCTGTACCTCTTAGTTTTTACTTTATTATATCAAAGAAAGGAAATAACATGCACGAATTAATTAACGTAACCCTGAACGACACTCAGGAGCCAGTTGTCTCTGGGAGACAGTTGCATAAGGTGTTGGGGGTTAATTCAAACTATACGACATGGTTTGAAAGAATGACAGAGTACGGGTTTGCTGAAGGTCAAGACTTTCTTCCAAATTTGGAAAAAAGTACAGGCGGTCGTCGAGCGGTTGACCACATCATTAAGCTAGACATGGCAAAAGAGATTGCCATGATTCAGCGGACGGATAAGGGCAAGGAAGTCCGTCAGTATTTTATCCAAGTTGAAAAGGACTTTAATAGTCCTGAAAAAATCATGGCTAGAGCACTTCTGATAGCTGATAAGCAGAATAAGCAGTTGAAAGCTGAGAATGAGGCGTTGAGACTTGACCTGCAGAAGCAAGATGAAAAGACGCGTTATCTGGACCTTATCTTGGATAGCAAGGCTAGTCTCAGGGTGACGCAGATAGCGCAGGATTATGGCATGACGGCGTTAAAGTTTAATAAACTGCTGCATGAGTACGGTGTACAGCATAAGGTCAATCAGCAGTGGATATTGTACAGTAAGCATATGGGTAAGGGCTACACGGATAGTGCGACATTTGACTTCATAGACAGTAAGGGTCAGCCTAGGACGCATATCGTAACGATGTGGACGCAGAGAGGGCGCTTGTTTATCTATGAGTTGCTAAAGAAAAAAGGCGTGTTGCCTTTAGTTGAGAGGGAGGATTGGAGATGGAAGAAGTACGATTAACTATCCCACAGGTTATTATCGTCATCGTGCTACTTGTCCCAATTATCATCAAGATGATTAGGACACCGCAGATTATCGAGATTGAGATTCCAAAAGAGGAAGTCGCAATCGAGGAGCCAGTAAATGACGGTTGGACAGGCAATGGTGGTGCGCTCTTATATGGGCACAATCGTGACATGTATTGAGGAGGGGTAGTATGGTATCAAAATTTTCTATCAACGCTAGCATTAACGGTTTGGATGAATTTATAGTTTGCTCTAAAGAGGTCACAAAAAAAGCCGAAGAATTACAAAAAGCAATTCAACGACTTAATAAGACAAAATTAGAATTAGAAACCAAGTTTCTTAGCGAATAATTCTTCAACACCTGTTCCAAGCATTTCTTCCCATGAATTGAATTTTGTTTGTTCAGAAACAAAATTATCAAGGATAGTTTCGTCGGAGTTATCAAATTCTTCTGGGGTAGAAATATGCTCTGGGCTAGCTAATAGAAAATCATGAATATTTTCAAATGAAGTATTTTTGACCATAAATTGTTTCGTGAATACTTCATCGAATGAAAATTCTTGCGATTTTGAGGTTTTAGCTAAATTAGTAAGCTGTTTTTCTAGTTTGTCTAACCCTTTGAGATTAAGTGACATATCAATTGTCCCTTTCTAAAACTGATTTGACTAACAGAAAAAACGCAGTAGTTGGTAGCTAAGTTGGGTTTAACTGTTAATCATAATTAGATTATAGTCAAATTTTATAGAAAAATCTATATTTTGGACAGAAATCAGTCTTAAGATTTACAAAAAGGTACAAGGTATGGTAGGAGGGAATATGTGGGATAAAATTCAATTGTTACTTAATGAACGAGGTTGGTCAGTAGCTGAGCTTGCTAGGCGCTCAGGTATCAATTATACGATGCTAGCAGATCTGAAATCTGGCAAAAAACAAGATATGTTGTTAGGCAACTGGTGTAAAATTGCTGACGCACTAGACATTAGTTTGGATGAATTTAGATAACAAAAAGCCCCATGGAATGGCAGTTCCATCGAGGGCAATCGAAAAATAATCGAGGTAATTATATCATGGATGAGTATATGACGCAAATATTAGACCTGTTTCAAGCAGGAATTAGGGAACGACTGTTGCTAGAGCTTCAGCAGGTTATTGATGAGGGGCTTTTCTACCCTTTGGAGCTGAATAAAAGGCAATGCTCAAAAATGCTTGGGCTGGATCCAGAGACTTTCACGCAGCGGTTTCTCGTGCATAAGGATTTTCCACGGATACCAAATGCTCGTGAGAAGTATCCAAGAGATGCCGTTATCGACTGGTATCACAAGAATTGGCAAAGGACAGTAGCATAGAAAGTGCTATCGTAACAAAGAGAAAGCGAGGTCAAGAATGACGCAGTTGATATTTTAAAAACCCAGTTGGGCATTATACGGCAGTTAGTAATGAGTTTATCCACGACCCTGACCTCTATAACAAAGAGCGTGGCTTGTTGCTTTTGATTTTGAGTAATGCGCCAGAATGGCGAGTGTATCCTGAGGAGCTGGCAAAGCGGACGAAGGATAGTTTCTCATCTGTCAGAAGGCAATTAGATGGTCTAGAAAAAGCAGGATACATTAGAACATATCGGAAATTTTTAGGGCGTGGTAAAGGTTCTGAAACATATCGGTTTTGTGCGGATAGGAAAATCTCTGATGAGATGTTTGAGTATCTGATTAGCACTGTTTAGAAACGCTCAAAATAGAAGTTTCTATTTTAGAAAGTTCTATTTTAGAAAAGTCTATTTTGAACCACTAATAAATACTAACTAACAATAAATACTAACTTAATAATAAATACTAACTAACAACAAGCAACAGCAACATCAGGCTGGGGCTAAAAAGTGAGGCAGAAATGACTGAGAAAGAATTGGTCGCAAAATTTGACGCTTGCTTCGGTCGTAAACTGACACCGTTTGAACTCGAGGATTTGCAGAAGTGGATTCACGAGGACGGTATTTCGATTGAGGTGCTTCATGCAGCTTTAAGAGAGATGGTTGAGAGCAATGTCATCAAGTGGAAGTATTTCACCCAGATTTTGCGAAATTGGCAACGAGAAGGTATTGATAGCTTAGAGAAGGTTGAGCAGAGATTGCGAGCTCATGAGGACCAGAAGGCTCAAAGGCAAAACAAACAGCCAGCAACATCGAATGTCCCTTTATGGTCTGATCCAGATTATAAAGAAGAGGTGACGGCCGAACAGGAAGCAGAGTTCGACAAGCTCAAGGCTGACATGATGAAGCGACTGGATGAAATTGAAAAAAGGGATGACAGATGACACATATGAGTAGTAATAATCTAAACTTTGTAAATGATGCGGTTAGGGAGCTGTCACGGTTGACGCAGGAAAACAGAAAGATGCAAGTAGAGCTGATAGAAGCTTATGACAAGCTGGAAGAGGTCACCAAGGAGCGTGACTATTACCAGAGAATTTGCCATGAGCTGGTAGAAAGTGGTGAAGTGCCTATCTATACGGCGGAGGCTTTTAGCACTAGGTTCTACGTTGAAGTGTTTGGAGAGAAAGGAAGTGAAGTAGCGTGCAAGAGCTTATGATGTTGTACAGCGCTTTGCCAGTCGGTAAGGAAAACCGTATCCCTCGTAAAGAGATAACAGCTCGTACTGGTATTGATAAGAGAGATATTGAAAAATTAGTATTCTGTCTAATCCATGACTACGGTGTGCCTGTTGTCGCCATCAAATCAAATCCTAGCGGTTACTATATTCCACGTAATGCCGAGGAGTTGGCAGATGGTTTAGAGGCTTATAAAAAGCAAATCGTCACTAGCCAGCAACGTGTGAGAGACTTGGAGAATATCGAGCTTAGAGGTGATGGTGATTACAGCTTTGTCTTTAAGCGACAAGAAGGTGAATTAGTATGACATACGAGTAGGAATACTTCTAACACGTCACTGGTGAGATGTGAAGGGGTCTATTTTCACGTTTAACTAACGAGATGATGATTTATATTGATTTAGATTAAAAACGCATAGAGAGCGTTTGAGGAGGAAATAAGAATATGACGACTGAAGTAACAAAGGCAAAGAGAGACATTACTATTGACACTAGTGTATGGACATTTCAAGATATCAAACGCTATTTTGACCCTCAGAACTTGTTGACAGAAAAACAAGTAGGACAGGCTCTATCTCTTATCAAAGGACGTAACCTGAATCCTCTAGCCAATGAGGTTTACATTGTCGCATATAAGAAAAAGAATGGCGGAACCGAGTTTAGCTTGATTGTCTCAAAAGAGGCATTTCTTAAACGTGCTACCCAAAATCCAAACTATGAGGGGTTTGAGGCAGGCGTCGTTGTTTTGGATAAAGATGGCGTTCAGGTTGAGCGAAAAGGGGCATTTATGCTGCCTGACGATACATTAGTCGGTGGTTGGGCTAGAGTTTACCGTAAGAATTTTAAAGTGCCAGTAGAAGTTTTTGTCAGTCGTGCAGAATATGACAAGAAGCAGAGTACATGGAACACTATGCCAGCTACTATGATTCGAAAGACAGCTCTAGTAAATGCTCTTCGTGAGGCCTTTCCTGAAGACTTAAGCAATATGTACACGGAAGATGACGGCGGTGAGACTTTTGACCGTATTAAAGATGTTACGCCGCAAGAGTCCCAAGAGGAAGTCAGAGCACGTAAGATGGCGCAAATCGAACAGATGAAGCAAGAAAGAGCTGAGAAAGAGGCTAAGCAAAGAAATATTGACTATCCAGCGGATGATATTCCAGATTATGAAGACGAGCCAGTCCAAGGCGAGCTACTTGATGATGTTTTAGAGTATTAGGAGGTGTCACATGCAAGAATTACAAGTCAAAGTAACGCAGGCTCAGGTTGAAATCATTGACCGTGAGAAGTTTGAGCAGAACATCAATGAGGTTGTAGCCAAGTACGAAAATTACACAGTGACAGCTGGGACCATCAAGGGAGATAAGCAAGTATTAGCTGACCTACGTAAACTCAAGAAACAGATTTCTGATGAGCGTATCAAGATTAAGCGTGAGCTGTCACAGTCTGCTGATGAGTTTGATAAGTATGTCAAAGAGACGAGTGAGCCGATGGATAAACTCATTGATAAAATCGCAAAGGATGTCAAGGCGTTTGAAGAACATCAAAAGGCTGTACGTCTCGACACTGTCAAGAGCTATATTGCTAATAAAGCTTCTGAGTACATGCTTGACCCTAGACTTTTCGATGAGAAAGCTTTGGAATACATTAAGGCATCAGACTTTATGGCTGACGGTGTGACATTGAAGAAAGTGACGATGAAGTCGCTGGAGGATATGGTAACGTTTGAGTATCAGAACCAACAAGAGCATGAGAAAGCAAAATCAGCTATTTCAGGACAATGTGCTGAGTACGGAATGACTGATCAACCTTATATTCGCATGTTGAAAGATTTGACGTTAGTCGAGGTGCTCGAACAGATTAAGGCTGACTATGCTTTTGAAAAGCAAAAACAGGAAATGGAGAGGGCTAGGCAAGAAAGAGAGCAACAGTTAAAAGCTCAGCAAGCTAAAGAGCAAGAACAGGCTCGAAAAGCAACAGAGAGTCCAAAAGTTGACCCAGAGACTGGCGAAATTTTAGAAAGTAGGGAATTAATCGTAAATAATGACAGCGCCATTAGAGAAGCTAAAAATACTCAAAAACGATATACCCAAAAAATGACACTTGAGGTTTATTTTGAAGATACAGTGGAAAAAGAGCGTTTTAAAGTAGGCCTTAGTCAGATTGGTTTTGATTTTAAGAAAAATTATCAGGTCAGTGGTTATCGACGTATCGAACCTTTAACTCAAAAACAGTTAAACGAGGAATGCGGATGGTAGGCATATTCTGACAGAACCATACGTGCCGTGATCCACGTTAAAAGCGAACTAGGACTTATGCTTTAGTTTAACAGGCGAGTTTGAGAATTTCGGACATGCCCACCTTGCCAAAAACTCACATGATGGGTGGGCGTGTATTTTTTTAAGTGAGGACATTTGAGATGAAATTTGAGTTTATCTTGAGTAATACAAAAAAGCAAAAAGAGATGTTAAACGCTAACGACCGTCCCCATTGGACACAAAGGCAACGTATTACGTCCTATTTGCGCCATATCGCCAAGTTAAGCGGTCAGGAAGGTAAATGTATTCCATACACAAATAAACGCCCCTGCGGGCTTATAGTGACGATTTACAGCCCTACTAAGCGAAGGCTTGACCCCCCTAACTTGAATCCGACTATCAAAGCGCTAGTGGATGGCTTGACTGACGCAGGCGTTTGGGTAGATGACAACCACGAAGTCATCAAAGAGACTTTGTTCAGATACGGCGGTTTGAGCGATATTAAGGGCAAGTACAAAATTGTTCTTGAAACAGTTGAAGGCGGTATTTTGCAGAATCTAGACCAAAAGGAGCTATCTTATGAGTTCTAGAGGTCGTGTCTATGTTTTTGAGAGCGAAAACGAGCTTTTCCAAGGAACAACTAAAGAAGCTATGGCATTTTGGGGTCTAACATCGTCTAATTTGAATAACAGGATTCGTGCTGGACAAATCAAAAGACGAGAGCTTGCAAAGAGACCAGAGAAATCAAAAAAGGTTAAATGCAAATCTGAAATTGATGGCGTTTGGAAAACGAGCGACACGAAAACAAAGCGACAATTAAATACTTACTATTTAGCTTTAGCTGTCGCTTTAGAAAGTGAGGAAGATAATGAGTAAAACATGCTACAGAGTCACAGTACTCTTTGACTATATGGATGTCGTTGAAGACCATTTCTTCGACAATAAGGAAGAAGCGCTGAAAGCTAAAGAGCGTTTAGAAGATGAACTTAGAAGTAGTCTGTACAGCGTGAAGATTGAAGAGGTGGGAGATGAGACAACCGTATGAAGTACCGCTTTACATAGCAATAGGCTATATCCTGCTGCTTATCTATGTCATCGCAGGGTTAAGCGCTGATAAAGGAAAGCTAGCTGAGACGCAGAAGGTCAACGAGCAGACGATACAGAGTCTGACTGTCAAGCAGAATCAGGACAGGCGCTTGATTGACGAGCAACAGGCAGAGATTACACGATTACGTGCTGAGATTTTGGGGATTGGGGGATAACATGAAGAAATACGAACTTTTGAAAGATGATTATATTAAGTTATACGGTACAATTTTATACCGCATTAGAGCCTTGAAAGATTTTGCGGACGTCAAAAAAGGCGACTTGGGAGGATATATCGAAAGTGGGAGGAATTTGTCTCAATTCGATGAATCTTGGGTCTATGGCAATGCTAAGGTCTGGGGCAATGCTGAGGTCTATGGCGATGCTGAGGTCTGGGGCAATGCTGAGGTCTATGGCGATGCTGAGGTCTATGGCTATGCTGAGGTTTCCAGTAGTGACGACTACATTATATTCAAAAACAATTGGTCAAGTGGTCGCTTCTTCACTTACACTAAATCAAACAAGATGTGGAGAGTTGGTTGCTTTTACGGTACAGGTCGAGCGCTGATAGAGAAAGCTTATGCAGATAGCGAATTATCTGGCAAGTGCTATGAAGCTTATGTGAAGTTAGTAGAGCAGTTAGAAGAGATTCAGGAGGATAAGTGATGGCAAAAGAATTAAAGTATAAAAATGGTGAAGACTTGATTATTAAAGCAAAAGTAATTCACGATAGTCCAGATAATTCTCTTGATTATAGATTGGTCATAGGAGGTATTTATGGCAGTCATTTTTCAGAAGAAGTACTCGATAATTTAGTTATAGAAACACCTCAAAAGCCAATAATCCCTAAGTTTGTAATGGATTGGTATGAGACAAGGTATAGTGGTAATGATACTGTGGAAGAAATTCTTGATTATTTTGTAGTTATTCCTTTATGTGACAGTCCAGTAGCTAAATGGCTATATGATTTCAATCGTGACAAATCGGTACGTAGTAAACGACAACACGCCCTTGCTACTCTCATTACATATGGTCCAGAAGCTGTTGATGTTGAGAAAGAGAAGAAGTATTTTATTAAATTCAAAAACACTGGACAAGTATTGTTTAAAACTAAAGATGGATTTGAGTTTCGAAATTACCATCCCGATTACACAGATGTGGAAAATGTGTTTACAAGAGAAATCTTAGAACAATATGGTTTTAAGGACGTGTTTGATAATCCGATGTTTGAAGTTGAGGAGGTAGAGTGATGAATCGTATTGAAGTATTTGAAGAGAAAAGAGCCTTTAGTTTAGAGCTAGCAGTTGGTAATTTCGTGTTTGATAAAGCTGTTGAGAATATATATTTTTCAACTTCGGTTGTAGGTAAGGAGATTATCTATTCAGCCATGGTCTGGTATAAGGCGTAAAAAAAAGCCACGGTACCCCGTAGCTGTGTTAAATTGAAAACTTAATTACATTATAACACAGTTGGAGGGGATATTGTGGGGAAATTGACTAATTCACAGTTGAAGGCACTAGATGAGCTCTTATTTGATTATGCGAGTCTGGATCATAAGATAGCTGTTCGTAAGTTAGAACTCAGTGATAGTCCTAATGATGACATCAATGTGGGTGGTGGTCGAGCTAATCGTGTCTCAAATCCCACTGAGAGCCTCGTGTTGCGTTGGGATAGCGATAGACGACTAAATAGTCTATATGCGCAAAAAAATGCGATAGAGAGCACGCTGGAGGTCTTAGACGACGACCTGACACATATCTTCTGGCTTCGTTGGTCGAGAGGGTCTGTCAATACGTGGGATGCTATTGCCTACAAAATGCATGTATCAGCCAAGACAATCTATCGTAAACGTAGGCGTATTTTAGAAATTTTTGCAGAGTTTTATGGATTTTGACAAAAATATCGCTATTTTTGTCACCCTAAAAGAGCTATTATAGTATCATGGAATTTAAAGGCAAGGCATATCAGTCTTGTCTTTTTTATATGGGAGGTGGTGGAAAATTGAGCAAATTAACGCTTAGGCAAAAGAAGTTCGCAGATGAGTACATCATCTCAGGAAATGCCTATAAATCAGCTGTTTCAGCGGGATATAGCCAAAAATATGCTAAGACTGATTCACATAAATTACTAGAAAATACGAGAATAAAATCCTATATAGACGAGCGACTGGCAAAGTTGGATTCTGAAAAGATTGCAGACCAGAAAGAAGTTCTATCTTACCTGACATCGGTCATGCGAGGCGAGCAGACTGAACAGACTCTGCGAGGTGAAGGTGAAGGCTTGCAATCTCTGATTGATATTGACGTAGGGGCTAAAGACCGAATCAAAGCTGCTGAGCTTCTTGGTAAGCGTCATAGACTTTGGACAGATAAGCAAGAGCTTGATGTGACAGCGACGGTTGTTTTTGAAGGTGATGAAGATGTCCCAGATTAGAGTGAATTTACCTAAAACGATTGGTAAAGGCTATGGTGCTTTTTGGCGTTCTAAGAATTTTTATCGTGTTGTCAAAGGGTCTCGTGGTTCTAAGAAATCAAAGACAACAGCTCTTAATTTTATTGTCAGGATGTTAAAGTATCCTTGGGCAAATCTGTTAGTCATTCGTCGTTACTCTAACACTAATAAGCAGTCCACATATACGGATTTTAAATGGGCGGCTAATCAGTTAAAAGTAGCTCATCTGTTTAAGTTCAATGAGTCTTTACCTGAAATCACTGTTAAAGCGACGGGTCAGAAGATACTGTTTCGGGGTTTGGATGATGAACTGAAAATCACATCTATTACCGTTGATGTCGGTATTCTTTGCTGGGCGTGGTTCGAAGAAGCTTATCAGATTGAGACAGAGGATAAATTTAGTACGGTCGTTGAATCAATTCGTGGATCGCTGAACGTTACGGATTTCTTTAAGCAAATAACAATTACATTTAACCCTTGGAATGAGAGGCACTGGCTAAAACGTGTCTTTTTTGATGAGGAAACGAGACGAGCTGATACCTTAGCTCTAACAACGACCTATCGTTGTAATGAGTGGTTAGATGAGGTCGATATTAAACGCTATGAGGATTTATATACCACAAATCCCAGACGTGCAAGAATCGTTTGCGACGGTGAGTGGGGGGTTGCTGAGGGTCTTGTCTTTGAGAATTACCAAGTGTGTGAGTTTGACATTAAGCAAACTATAAAGCGCATCGGTGAAACAACGGCAGGGCTAGACTTTGGTTTTACGCATGACCCAACCACTTTTCCTAGACTAGCCGTAGATTTAGAACAAAAAGAGCTTTGGATATACGCTGAGCATTACGAACATGCAATGACGACAGATGATATCTTTAAGATGATTCAAGAGGCAGATATGTTGAACGCCATGATAACCGCTGACAGCGCAGAACAGCGATTGATATCAGAATTGAGCGCTAGAGGCGTGAGAAGGATTGTTCCCTCAATCAAAGGGAAAGGGTCCATCATGGCGGGTATTGATTTTATGAAGCAGTTTACTATCTACATTCACCCGACATGCTTAAAGACTATTGAGGAATTTGACACCTACCTGTTTAAGCAGGACAAGGAAGGCAACTGGTTGAATGAACCGATAGATAAAAATAATCACATTATAGATGCCATACGCTATAGCTTAGAGCGTTATCATATCCAAAAGATGAAACAGGATGTCAGTCAGACCATTAGTCAGGTTAATAGACTTATGAGGAGGTAGTATGTCACAGACAACACATCAAGCGGATGATTTATTGGCCGAAGGTCAATATGTCCCTAGATCGTATCAGTTTGAAAGGGATATGGATACAAACGACCATGAAAAACGTGAAGACTTCTTACAATTTTCAGAAGCGTCTAACACGCATTTCATGTGCGAGTCAGCGAGTGATTTAGTAGATAACGATGAAGGAAAGGTGCTTCTTCAAAAAATGATTGACAGCTTTAGAGAAGAGCAGGTCAAACGATTATCTATCTTAGAAGATTATTCCAATGGCAATAACTATACAATTTTGAACGGTCGTAAGCGTTTAGAGAAAGAGAAAGCTGATTATCGTATCAGACACGACTTAGGCGGACAGGCTAGTCGTTTCTTTACAGGCTATACTGTAGGTCAACCGATATCTATCGGGGCTAAGGATACCGAAATAGCCCTAGAGCCTATTGAAGATTTCAATCTCTATAATGATATTGAAGCTCTTAATCGCGAGTTGGTCTATGATGCTTCAAGATACGGTAGGGCTTTTGAGTTACACTATTATGATGAGTTCAAGCAACCTGCGGTATCATTGATTGATGCCAAGGAAATCTTTACCGTTCGCAGTGCTGATGTCAATAAGCAGATTATAGCGGCAGTTCATTGCCCTATCTACAATGACCAGATGTATGTGACGGTCTATACGGATAGTCATATTATTAGCTATAAGCCTATGAAGGCTCAAGGTGGAGAGTTGATTGAGGATGACCGTAAGCCTAATCAGTTTGGTATGGTACCTGTGGTTGAATGGCAGAATAATCGTGACCGTCAAGGAGATTGGGAGAAAGGTATTCCTCTAATAGATGCTTACGATGCGGCAGAGAGTGATACAGCCAATTACATGAGCGATTTGAACGATGCTATGTTGGTTATTAAAGGCGATGTCAATTCTACAGGAATGAACGCTTCTGACTTGTTGAAGATGAAGCAGGCTAATATGATTGTCCTAGAGTCAGGTATCAGTAACACAGGACAGCAAACCTCTGTAGATGTAGGTTACATCTATAAGCAGTATGATGTTGGAGGTGTTGAAGCTTATAAGACTCGTATTATTAAGGATTTCTTCCGAATTGTAGGATTGCCTAATCTTCAAGATGATAATACTTTCTCTGCCAGCTCCGGTATTGCCATTCGTTATAAACTAGTCGATTTACAACAAGTCACTGCTGTCAAGCGTGGCTTTTTTATTAAGGCGCTTAAAAGACGCTATCAACTGCTTCAATCTCTGACTAACTCTTTGAAGCTAGGTAAGGCAGTAGATGCTAACCTCTTGACTTTTACTTTTCATGAAAACTTGCCGACAGATGTTTGGGCGGAGATTAAGTCAGCTATTGATTCAGGCTTAGAAATATCTCAAGAAACGCTGATGGAGGCTTCTAGTTTCACGGATACACGTACGGAACAAAAACGTCTGATGAAAGAAAAAGGTGCAAGTGATGCCGAAATTGAACAAACGCTAGGTGAGGAAAGCCATGGATAATCAGCGCTATAATGCCGAGCGTAAAGCGCAGTCGGAGCTCATGAAGCGAGATATAGAGCGAGACAAGATTCTCACAGAGATGTATAGAACTTCTTATCAACGTATGCAGGAACAGATTGACCGCTTTTATATGAACTACGCTAAACAGAACGGTTTGACAAGGCAAGAAGTCGTTAAACGTGTCTCAGAGATGGATGTGACTCAGTTCAATCAGAAAGCAGCACAGGCAGTTAAGGATAAAGATTTTAGCCATGCGACGAATGAGTGGTTAAAAGTCTATAACCTTAAGATGAAAGTTAGTCGCTTGGAGCTTTTAAAGGCAGAGCTTTTTCTAGAAATTCAAAATCTGACTGCGAGTGCTAACGAACTCTTTAATAGCGCCAGACAAAGCGAGCTGGAGCGTGAATATCGCAGGCAAGCAGGTATCTTGGGTGATAGTGCCACCAGAGCGTCGGGACGATTACAGAGCATTTTAGACGCTGATTTTTACGGTCAAACTTTTTCTAGTCGTGTTTGGGGACGAAATGGGCTACAAGCTAACCTTCAGAGAGAACTTTTTAGCTCCCTTAATCGTATCTACACGGATATGATGGGCTATAAACAGGAGCGTAATCGCCTAGCCAAGAAGTTTGAGACCAGTAAAGCGAATGCCCAGCGCTTACTAAAGACGGAAATCAGTCGTATTGTCACTCAGACAGACCTTAAGATGTTAAAGGGCAATGCGTTTACTCACGTTATCTATGTCGCAGAAGCGGGAGCTTGTAAAATCTGTCAGCCCTTAGACAAAAAGTCCATTCTTATTGAGGAAGCAGAGATGGGGGTTAATCTCCCCCCGAGACATCCTAATTGTCGTTGTAGTTTCTATGGGCATATCAAGATGGACTACAAGTCAGGCGGAAGTACGCTTGATAATTACGATTATTGGAAGTCGAAAGAAAAAACGGAAGAGGAATACAATACTGGGAATTTTAAGGCAGACTTGGGTTACATTAGACAAAGTACTTATGTCGAAAAATTCAAAAACAATGCCTTGACTGCCTCAATAGCTGAACAACTTGCGTCTGTTTCAAGAAAAATCATTCAGCATAGAGCTGGAACACCCTTTGAAGATTATTATTTGCTTGATGCAAATACTGGGAAGGTTGTAGCAGTTTCCAATAAGGCAAGGAAGACAAAAGGGGTTGTTTACAATGACCAAGTAAAGAAGGCTTTCAAAGAAAGTTCTGAAAAAGGGCTTGTTTCAATTCATAATCACCCTTCAGGGTACCCGCCATCACTGAGTGATTTAGCTTCTTTGCAACAGAGAAGTAAGAACAATTCTATCAAATATGGTCTGACAGCAGGGCATGATGGTAGTATTTATTGGTACACTAGGCCTAATAAGCGTATTTCAAAAACAGTAATTTCGGAATACGCCAACCAAATTGATAAATTTAAGAAAATGGGTTATAATGAAGTTGTAGCACAGGAGAAAACGCTTGAACTGTTTTCTGAAGTGTTTGACTTTGATTTTGGAAGGGTTGATTGATATGGTTGATAAATATGATTATGATTGGCCAGAAGCCGAAGATGACAATTTGGATGAATTGTTAAAAGAAGCCCGAGAACGAAATAAAAATAAAACCGTTGCGGAGTTGGATGCCGAATGGGATGAATTTATCAAGAACATAAAACTTGAAACGATTTAATAGAGCGCTTAGATTTTTGTCTAGGTGCTTTTCTTATGCCCAAACCGTGCTAAAGGCATTAAACTTTGCATGAGGTCGTGGGGGTTGCACGTTAAAGCGTAAAGAAAGGAGCCTATTATGGCAAAAGATAATAACAAACCTATTGATAACCCAACTGAAGAAGAATCTAATCAGCATGAGGCTGAAAAGACAGTCAGTGTGGCGGAGATGCAACGTCGTCTCAAGGCAGCCGAAGATAAGCATCAGACAGAGTTGACAGAACTTAGAGAAAGCCTTGACCAACAAATCAAAGAGGCGGTATCAAAGGCAACAATGAGTGATGAAGAACTGGAAGCCTTGAAAGAGAAGGAACGTCAAGACGCTATCCAAGCAATTGAACAAGAGAATGCAGAGCTGAAGGCGCAGATTGCCAAACGTCAAATGCAAGATGTGGCCATCAAGGAGCTTGAGAGTCAAGGCATTCCAGTCAATGAGTCAACGCTTGCTTTTGTCGTTAAAGATGACGAAGACTCTACAAAGACAGCAGTAGCTAACATGGCTAATATCCTCAATGCTCAAAAACGTGAGGAGGCAGTATCTAATCCTCCTAAGTCTAGCGGCGGAGTCGGAGGACAATCTTCTCATGAGGGCGATAAGTTTGCCAAAGCTAAAATTACACAGTTTTAAACATGAAAGGAAATGATTATGAAACAAGCCTTTAATCCTGATACAGTTACCTTGTCAGATTCGCTAGGCAAGGAAATCACATCAGCTCAGATTACAGACCTATTTACAGATTCACTCGTTAAAAGCTCTAAAGTCATTCAATTAGGGCGTAAGGTGGATATGGACGGTAAGATGGTGCGCAAGGGCGTAGAACTTGGAGAATTGACAGACGCTTATTTTGTAGGTGAAGGTCAAAAAATCGGTACTGCTAAGGTACAAGCAAAGAGCTACGTCCTAGAATCTCGTAAAATTGCTGTTATCTTACCTGTCACACAAGAAGCACTTAATTATACCTGGACAAACTATTTTGAGACTATCAAAGATAAGGTTGTTGATCTCTTTAACAAGAAGATTGATGGTGCGGCTTTTTTAGGGTTGCATGGAAACCCTTTTGGTGCTAACGTGTTGGCTTCTGCTAAAGCCGCAAACAACATTGTCTCTGGAGGTATTACCTTAGAAAATCTCTACACTGTAGAAGAAACACCTTACAAAGACCCAAACGCTTTTGTTGGACACCGCACGATTAACCGCACACTGCGCTCTATCTATGACAGCGTGAATGGTGGTGAGCATGTCTTTACTAAACCTGCTAACCCAAACGCTGTAGGTGAGCTAGACGGTTTGCCTTACACACAGTTGCGCCTACAAGACGGTCAAATCTATCCTGCAGGAACTTTGCTAACAGGGAACTTTGAGGGACTAGTCTATGGTATTCCAAATGGAACTAATTTGCGTCTAAAGATTGCTGATCAAGCGACACTATCTAAGGTTCAAAATGATGGGGCACTTGATTCTGGCGACGTTCATTTGTTTGAACAAGACATGCAAGCACTACGTGCCATCTTTGAAATCGCAGTGGCTATTCCAAATGATGAAGCTTTCGCTGCCATTCAACCTGTAAGTGTTTGAGAGGTATAAATTATGGTTTATAAAACAACAAAAGCTATTCGAGACTCCCAGGACAACGACTATTGCTACTACGCTGGTGCTATCTATCCACGAAAAGGGCTAGAGGTTTCTGATGAGAGGCTAGAGGAGTTGGTAAGAAAAGGAGCTATTGTTAAGCTAGAAGAAGAAACAATAGCTCTCATTCAGGAAGAGGCGACTCCCGAAGAATTGGAAGAGCCGACAGTACCTCTTGTGCAAGAAGAAGCCGAAGAACCGACCGTCAAGGAAATTAAGCAAGCTCTTGAGGAACGAGGTATTGACTATAAAGCTCGTGCTAATAAAGCAGAGTTATTGGAACTGTTAGAGCAAACAGGAGACGATAATGGATGACATAAGGCTAGCTAAAATCAAACGTCGCTTAGGTATAGCCTCTGAGGATACCGCTGAGGACGCCTTACTACAAGACTTAGTAGAAGATGCCGAAAGCTATTTTAAAGGCTTGACTGCTAGTGTTGAGATTGATAGTAAGTATGATTTTATGATTGAGAATGTCGTCTATAAGCTCTACGGTCGCAAAGGTTCAGAAGGTGTCACCAGCGAGACGGTAGATGGCTATTCGGTCACTTATCAGGAATGGGATAATCTCTTCAAACCTTACATGGCTATCCTCAACAAGGATTTTGGGTTGGACGGCTCACAACGGCAGAAAGGGAGGGTGACGTTTCTATGAAGACACCTCATCGTATTACTCTTGTTCGTGGTGAGATGGCACCGAAATACAATCCTAAAACGGATAGCTATGATTCAATCTCAGGGACAGAAACCGTTGTGCCTTGCCTGGTGAATTTTATTTCCCAGGCAAGAGTATTTGAAGAGTACGGCAACCGGACTGATAGAATCATGATTTGTCGATTTCAACAAGAGCAGGCACCATTTGATAAAGCTGTCTATTTAGGTGATACCTTTGAACCCCTTGACAAGATAGATGCGCCTATTAAAGGAGCGGTGCGCTTAAAGAAAGTAGGTAACTAATGGCTAAACTGTTTTCGGTAGATTGGCACGGAACGGAGCGTCTAACCATGACTATCAAAGGCTCTGGTGAAAGGGTTAGGCAACTCAGCTCTGTTGTCATCAAGAATAACACTGAGAAGGTCAAGGCAAAAGCTAAGGAGCTTGTAGGATACGATACAGGTTTTGAGCACGATCACATCAAAAGTTCTTATCCTAATCAGCTGGAAGGTCATGTCACCGATGAAGCGGCATACGGTGGTTATCAGGAATATGGAACTCGTTTTCAGGCAGGGCATCCGCATATGAGGCCTGCGCTTTGGGATGTTGAGAAAGACTTCCAAAAAGAAATGACAGACATTATGAAGGGGGTGTTTAAATGACTCCCAGTCATGCTATTTTTCGACAGGTATTCAACGAATGCTTAGCCATTCATGAGGATACTTATGATTTTCTACCTGATGCTAGTGCCCACTACCCTTTCTTCTTCGTTGGAGAAGGGCAGTTTACGGAAAGTGAGAACCTTGAGCTTTACGGTGAATGTGTTCAGACAGTGCATCTTTATGGTCTTAGACAAAATAGGTCAGGCTTAGATGAACTGACTGCACAACTTTTAGATAGATTGAAGGATTTAAGAGAAACTTTTGATTATCAGGTTAGTTTTAAGACAGCCAATCCAAGAGATATGATAGATAATACGGATGTTCAGCCTTTAATTCATAGGGTGTTGGACGTTCGTTTTTCTTATGTGAAAAAATGAAAGGATACTTTATGGTAACAACAATTGATGGCAAGGATCTCCTTGCTTTTTTCCGACTACTTAAAAATCGTACGACTGAAGACGCAGCGCGTATTCGTTTTATGACTGAAATTACAATCAGCATGGAAAAGGAAACAGATTCAACTCCTACGGTTGACGGAAATGTCACGTCAGTGGCTGATGGCGAAAATACGATGGAGCTAAAGTCTATTGCCTATCGTGAAGATGACCCTAATACCATTAACCTCTGGGAAGAGATGCACCAGTGGTATCTGGATAATGAGACTGTCGAGTTTTGGGCAGTGGATATTAAATCGGGTGTTTTAAATAAAGAAACGCAAAAAGAGGAATTTCAAGTCCACTACTTCCAGGGGCATTTTACGGAGTTTGAATTATCTTCTTCGGCAGAGGGTAAAGTAGAGCTATCTTACTCATTTGCGATTGATGGTAAAGGTGTATGGCGTCATAAGGATGTCCTAACGGATGCCCAGATGCAGTCTGTTAAAGCGGCGTCTTATGCTTATCACACCCTAGCCCAAGAAACAACTGTTTAGGAGAGAGCGACTAAGCCGCTCTCATTTTTTGATGTAAAGGAGAAAGTAACATGCAATTAACTATCAATAACAAAAACTACCCACTTCGTTTCGGCCTTGGCTTCTTGAAAGAGATGAATAAGCGTCATTCGGCAGAGTTTGAGGGTGTTAAGACCGGATATGGTGCTATGGCACTCTTCAATGCCGGTCATCTGCTTAATGACCCGCTTGCTTTTGTGGATTTAATTCGTTCTGCGACAGTCGAGTGCCCTCAAAAGCCAAGCAATGAGGAGCTTGAGAGCTACATTGAAGAGTTGATTCTCTCAGAACGCTATGATGCTGTTTTAGGAGAGGTCGTCGCGGAAGTAAAAAAATCACCGCTCCTCATCAAAGCCATGGGGATGACAGCAGAAGTGACAACAGCCGTAAACGAGACAGCTATGCCTCCAGCTACGATGATGCCATAGCATTCTTAATTGCAAGACATGGACTAACCTACCAAGAAGCTTTTAACACAACACTTGAAGAATATCAGATATATGTTAAGGCTTTTAATATCTATTGTGCTGATCAACTCTTTTTCTCTGCAGTAAACGCTTGGGACCAGCAAAGGGTGCAGGAAACAACTGGCTCTAATCGCAATCCAAAACCTAAGTACAGTCAATTTGATTCTTTCTTTAACTATGAAGAAGAATTGAATACAGCGCTTGGAAGGCATAACCAGTATAGAGCTGATAAACACGACTTAGCGGATGTGAATAGGCTGATGAATGATTATCTTAATCGAGAAAGAGAGGTAAATGATGTCTTTTGATGTAACGGCAGTCTTGAGAGCTAATATCTCTCAATTCTCAAGCGCTATGAAAGAAGCAGGCTCTTTATTTGAGACCTTTAAAGACAAAAGTAATAGCTCTCTTGATAAGGTTATGTCCGGAATTAGTACTGCGGGTAAAGCTGTAACAGGAATTGGTCTTGCGACAACCGCTATGGGCGTGGGTGCTGTCAAGGGCTTTGGCGATTTCCAGATGTCTCTCAATAAAGCTGCGGTTGTGGCTGGTGGTACTGCTAAAGACATCAACAGTTTAGCCGATGTCGCTAACAAGATGGGGGCAGAACTGCCTATCTCAGCCAGAGATGCGGCAGATGCCATGGTTGCCATGGCTCAGAACGGTGCTAGTATTTCCCAATTAAAAGAGCAGTTTCCAGCTATTGCACAAGCCTCAACTGCTGCAGGTGCTGATTTAGTTACCACAGCAGGAGTGGTTCAGCAAGCTATGAATGTCTGGGGAGATAGCTTAGGAACACCGCAACAAGCAGCAGCTATGTTGACTAAGAATGCTAATATCTCGAATGCGACGATTGAGAGTATGCAGCAGGCGCTTTCAAATGTGGCTAGCTCATCAAAATTGATGGGAGTTGACATGAAGACAGCATCAACCGCCATTGGTCTGTTGACGAATACAGGTATGAGTGCGGCACAAGCGTCTCAAGATTTGAATCACGCCATGCTAAAAATGGCTTCGCCTTCTAAAGGTGCAACCAAAGCGATGGATAAACTTGGTTTATCTTATACTGACGCTGCAGGAAACATGAAACCTTTAAAGCAGATATTGTCTGAGGTTAACGAGAAAACCAAAGAGATGTCTCAGTCTGAAAAGACAGCAACCCTAAAGAAACTTTTTGACACCTCAGGTATGCAAGCTATAAGTCCTCTGATGGATGCGATTGCCAACTCTACAGATGATGCCACTAAGTCGTGGGACGCTGCAGAACAAGAGCTAAGTGCTGTAGGAGATAGTGCTCAAGCTGCAAGCAAATATCTGTCTGATTCTGCTAATGAAATGCAAAAAAACTTAGGTTCAAAGATTGAGCAAGTCGGCGGTAACTGGGAAGCGCTAACCAATAAGGCCTTAGCAGCAGAAGGTGGAGTGACCTCTAGTTTTCTAGACATGACGAATAGCGCTCTTGAGTGGGCTACAAATAGTGATAATTCTGTTGCTAGGATGGCAAGGAGTTTTATTGGATTATCGCCCGTCGTCGGACCTGCTTTGACAGCAGTCGGCGGTGCTATGATGAACGTTCAGCGTATAGCTGGCGGTTTAGGCGGTGCTTTTAATGGTCTAAAAGCTGTTTTAAGCAATCCTTTTGGATTAGCCCTTGTAGCGATAACTGCTTTAGTAGCAGGACTGGTATATGCCTATAAGCATTCAGAAACGTTTAGGAACATTGTCAACAGCTCCGTTAGCGCTGTGGTGAATAAGTTTAACGAGTTAAAAGCAAAGGTACAGCCTGTCTTAGACAATATTAAAAAATCTTTAGGCAAGTTGAATATAGGAGCCTTTTTACCGCTTATTGCAGGTATAGGTCTTACAATTGCGGCTTTTATGAAGCTAAAAGATGTTAAAATCTCTAATCCTTTCAGCAAGTTTAAATTCAGCATGCCGAAGATTCCTAATCCCTTTTCAGGATTAGCGAATATGGCTAAGTCGGCAGGAAGTGCTGTCAAAAATGTCTTCTCTGGTATGGGGAAAGGAATTGCGTCAATTTTTAAAGGGATAGGCTCGGCCGTTTCAAAAGCTTTTACAGGAATCTCAAGAGCCATTTCACTTTTGAATCCTAGTGGGGTTATAGCTTTTGCGATAGCTTTAGCAGCGGTCACAACTGCTCTTTTAGTTTTAAGTTCAGCGCAAGGTATAGTTTTACCTTTCTTACAAGGCTTGGCTGATGTTTTAGTGAGCCTTGTAGGTGGTGTTTTACAAGCTTTTGCACAAGCTCTTGTGACCGTTGCACCAGTTTTGACAACTATAGCCAGCGCTTTAGCTTTATTATCGCCACTGATTGTGGCAGTAGGTGAAGCTTTTGGTGCATCCGCACCTTTTGTGAGTGCTCTGGGTGAAGTCGTTGTTGCTGTAGTAGCGGTCATTGTTGGCGCTATTCCTGCTATTATTGGAGCAGTTGCGGGCTTAGTGGGCGCTATTGCTACTGGGGTGGCACAAATCATCACAGCTATCACACCGATTATTCAGATTTTGTCTGATACGTTTGTACAGGTTGTGACCGTTGTATCTAATGCTATCGTGCAGATTATCGAGGCTATAGCGCCATTTGTACCTGCTATAACGTCAGCTTTTACGACGATTGTAACGGTCGTAGCTGATGCTATTGTGCAGATTGTTCAAGCACTAGCACCTTTCATTCCAGCTATCACTGAGATGGTGCAGGCAGTAGCTCCTGTCCTGACAGGAATTGTGGATGCCTTTAACAATCTGATTAGTCAAATCAGTCCGATTATTGATAGCATTACCAACCTCTTTAAGACTCTAGGCGACCAGATTAGAAATATTCTAGATAGTGCTAAGGGTGTTATTGAAAGTTTTGGAGGCGCGGTTCGTAGTATCTTAGATGGCGTTGCTGGTATCTTTGAGTCTATGGGTAATGCGGCTAAGAATGCCGGTCAAGGAGTGAAACTCATGGCACAGGGTATTAAAATTCTTGTGGATTTGAAGCTCGGTGACTTGGTTGGTACGCTAGCTGCAGTCGCTACTGGTCTTGGTGCTATTGCTAGCTCTGGGATTGCCTCTGCGGGTCCAGGTCTTCAAGCAGCAGGGATTGGCATGCAGTTGATCGCGACATCTGCTCAGATGGCAAGTGTGGCGCTTCAAATGTTCCCTACAGCTCTAACTATGCTCACTGCTAGCCTAGGAACACTACCTATGCAGTTGACTATGGTTAGTCTGGCTATGACAAGCTTTGCGACAGGTATCACGAGCTCATTGACAAGTCTTATGATGACGAGTGCTATCATCACTCAGTTCACAGCGACTTTGATGACTATCGGAACGGCTACACTTAGGGCAAGTGCTGGACTGGCTAGCTTTAGCTCGCAAGCGTCTAGTGCTAATGGGGCGATGTCCGCTTTGGGGGCAAGCTCTGCGTCAGCTAATAGCCAGATTATGTCGCTTGGTGCTGGTATTCAAAGTGCTATGGCTGGAGCGAGTGGGGCTATTTTATCCGCTGGAGCGCAGATGACAAGTGCGGTTGTGTCTGCAAGTAGTCAGATGGTCTCTAGCATGCAGTCTGGTATGAACCAAGTTAGAAGCGCAGTCTTAACAGGAATGACCGCAAGTGTGCAAGCGGTTCGTAGTGGTGGTAGCCAGATGACATCAGCGCTTCGCTCTGCCACGACAAGAATGGTTACGACTGCCCAGTCTGGCATGAATCAGATTGTCAGTACCATTCGTAACGGTATGAGCAATGTGGTTAATGCTATTCGTAGTGGTGGTAGTCAGATGAGTTCTGCTATGACCAGCGCTGTGAATCAAGCTGTGAATGCGGCACGAAGTGGTCGAGGAGCTATGCAAAGTGCTGGAGCTTTCCTAGCGCAAGGGTTAGCTGTTGGTATGCGTTCAGTACTTGGTGAAGTGACTGCGGCAGCTAATGAGCTAGTCGCTCAGGCCGAACGTGCCGCTAAAGCCAAAGCTAAAATCCATTCGCCATCGCGTCTTTTCCGTGACGAAGTGGGGCACTGGATAGGTGCGGGTATCGCTGTAGGTATTAAGGGTACCGGTGGATTGGTTGAAAACAGTCTGAACTACCTTCAATCGGCTGTGGATAGCTTTACAATTGATACCTCTCATTTGGTTAGTGGTATTAATGCAGGTATGCAGATTGATGCGTTGCAAGGAGAGCTAGTTAAGTCAATGACAGTTGACTATAGTATATCCTCGGTCAAACATCAATTAGATACAAATTCTCAAGTAACGCAATTTAATAGCTTTATTGATAAAGTGACGGACAAATTCGATAGCCTAGAATCAGCTATTCGTGACGGGCAAGTCATTGTGGCAGACACCGGCGCTTGGATAGGTGCTACGGCTGGAAGAATGGATAGAGAATTAGGAAACAGAGCACAACGGAAAGGAAGGCTAAGTTTTGATACCTATTAAGGAATACATTACTTTTGGAGATTTTAATTCCAAAGAAATGGGGCTTTATCTCATGAGTCGAGAGGCCCCTACGCCTGACGAACAGACGATTGTAGAGTCTATTCCTGGTATGCAAGGGGTGCTTGATTTCTCAGGGATTTATGGAGAGCGTATCTTTGATAATCGAGAGATTACCTATCAGTTTAAACTCATTAACAAGCCTTATGATAAGCGGAAATACTATGAGACGGCTATTAAGCAAGCCCTTATGCCTTATGGGAATCAGATGTTGTTTGATAGCTTCAATGGTCGATATTATTGGCACGGGAAGTGCAAGTCCGTCAAGGTCGAACACGACGCTAGAAAGCGAAACTTCATAGCGACTCTGGTCTTTGACTGTTATCCATTCATGTACGCTCAAAATGATTACTACGACGATGTCTGGGATACCTTCTCGTTTGACCAAGACGTGACAGCCTTTACCAAATTCAGCGTTCAGGGAAGTAGGGATATTGTTTTGTTCAATGCAGGCTCTACCTCACTCTCTCCAGAAATCGAAGCGACTGCCTCATTTGTGGTTACCGACGAGGATGGTAAGGACTATCGTTTTAATCAAGGGACATCAACAGATTTTACCTTACAACTTAAGAAAGGCATTAACCGTTTCAAGCTCAAAGGAACAGGTACTATTGCCTTTCATTTTAGAGTGGAGGTGATGGGATGAAAGCAGGGTACCGTGTCCTTTATTGGGATGATATTTCAGACCCTAACGCTAAGGTGCTTAATGAGCCGACCTATTCTAAAGCTAATAAGCTTGTGACTGGTAAGATTTCTAAGAAGAAAAACACAGCCGACGAGTTTGTCTTTACTATTGCCCACAATAATCCCTACTATCAGAAATTGGTTGTCATCAAGGGTTTAGTTAAGGTTATCAATCTCTTTGATGACTCAGTTGTCTTTTATGGGCGTATCATTGATATTGCTGGATCAATGTCGAGTGAAGGTCGTTTCAGTCAAGAAGTGACTTGCGAGAGTAGTCTAGCTTATCTTCACGACATGACCCTGGCTTGGGAGAAACGCCCTAATCGAGGCCCTGAGGAGTACTTTAGATACATTATCAAGTTTCATAACGATAGGGTAGAAGCTCACAAGCGCTTTAAAGTAGGAAGAGTGACAGTCAAGAACCGCACGGACTTACCTTACCTCTACATTACGTTTGAGTCAACTTGGGAATGTATCAAGAACCGACTCATTGATAAGTTCGGTGGTTATATCGTGATGCGGACAGAGCCTGATGGCAATTACATCGATTATCTGGAAGAAGTGGGTGAGCACAAACAAACACCTATACAGTTAGGGCGTAACATTAAATCCGCTAATAAGACCGTGTCTTTAGCGGATATGATGACTCAGATTGTGCCTATCGGAGCTGATGACGAGAGCTATAACGCCGATGAGACAGGAACGACTAGCGACATTATTCGTCCTCAAGTTCATATTGGGACCGTCAACGGTGGTAAGATGCGCTTAGAGGATGCTGAGCTGATGAAGAAGTTTGGCATTATCCGTAAAATCGTCGTCTGGTCTGAAATTAACGACCCACGGATATTAAAGGCTCGTGGTGAGCAGTATCTCAGAGACCAGAAAGTGGCTATGGCTAACTGGAAAGTGTCTGTGGTTGAGCGTTCACTTATTGACCCCAGGTATGAGAAGTTCGAACTCTATAACTATCATCCTATCCTAAACGCTCCTCTATCAGGTATTGAAGAGTTACAGATTATTGGGATTGATATTGATATCACCCAACCGCAGACGGTAGAGCTTGAAATTGGAGCGGATAGTTTGACTATATCCGCTTTTCAATTGCAACAAGCGGCGGCTCAAAAGTCTATTGAGAAGCTTAATCAAGACCTCAAAGCCCAGCAAGCTAAAAATGAAGCAGAAAGACAGCGTCTCTTAGCACAGATTACTAGCCTGACACAAGAGCTGGAGCGTCAACAGAATCTGCTTAATAACTCTGAGGCTAATCAAGAAGTCGTCGCACAGCAGATAGCGAGACTTCAAAGTCAGATTGCGGTATTGCAAGAGCAACTGAACAGTAAAGAAGGGAGAACAGATGAGCTACAACAGTCTGAGTAGTGAGCAGAATCGTCAAAGAGAAGCGCTTGACTCTAATAAAACGTATGACTACACGCATATAGATGCTAGTGTCTTACATCAAATCTCAGAACTTGCGGATTTCGTAAGGTCTAAAGGCTATGGTGTTGATGTCCGAGAAGCTATCGCACAAGGTTTTGAGCGGATATTTGTCGAAGCGACTAAAGCAGGCAATGCTAACATGGAAGTGTCTCAAGCCAGAGGTGCTTTTGAGACTTTGGCTAAGCGCCTAGAGGCTATTGTCTATGACATAGCCACTTCAAAGAATCGTTTAGACAATCTGACGAGTCTGTCTAGCGGTTCAACGACGGGTGATGCAGAATTGATGGATATTCGAACAGCCTTTAACGGTAATAAATATCCTAATGCAGGTACGTCCGTGAGAAAGCAGATGGAGGATATCGTAGCGCTTATGAGAAACTATGTACATGTCATATCAGAACATCTTTTAGAGGTTAATAAGATAGAAGGTGGGATTTATTCGCACAATACGTCAACAGTAGTCCCAGGAACAGCAGATGGTTATATCGCCTACAAGCCTTTTAGGGTAGTTAAGGGGCAGTCTTATCATCTGTGGAATATTGCGCTGTACTTCACCAAAATTCAGTATGACGATGGCTCTATAGCTATGCTATCTGAGAGCTCTAGTCCCATGTCAGTTTCAACGCCTTGGACCCCTGTCAAGTCAGGTATGCTTTATGTCACCGTTACTAAATCGACCTACGATTCCAAAAAGTTTGGGATTTCGAACGGTCCAAGGAAATGGACTGCCTATAATGACAAGAATTCCTATGTCGATAACTACGATGAGTCTAGACAGTATGATCTGACAGTCAAGAAAGATGGCTCTGGTGATTTTACGTCAGTGACCGCAGCGGTTAATGCTATTCCTGATTTTAGTGAGAAGCCTTATACCATTACTATCTACACAGGGACGTATGATTTACTTGCAGAAGCGGGTGGAGATAGCTTCTTAGCCAAAGCAGAAAGTGGTGGTAATCGAAATGGGTTGAGCTTGATTAACAAGAATGTTCGGTTGGTTGGTCTTGGCAGTGTCATTTTGAATATGATTATTCCTGATGAGAAGACGACCGCAAACACCGCCCAGAACATCTCAGCTATTGAGTGCGCTTATCATAATGAGTTAGAGAACATCACGGTTAACGGGCAAAATATTCGTTATGTCGTTCATGATGAAACGGGCAATAGTGCTAAATACAATAATACAGTTCATCGTTTCAAGAACTGTAAGTTTAAGCATCTAGGCAATAAGTCGGGTGTTTGGATTAATGTCGCAGCTTATGCGGCAGGAACGTCATCAGGTTGTCAGTATGAATTCGATAATTGTATCTTTATCTCACCGACCTACTGCGCTTGGTCTATGCATAATAATAGCCAGCAGGAATCCTGTCGCATCAGCTTTGACGGTTGCGTCTTTAGCGGTACTTACACCTTTGACAGAGAACCGCTAGCAGTGAAATTTGGCTATTATGGCCGTAATACTAGTCAAAGTGACATCTTCTTCAAGAATTGTGAGCTAGTAAGGGGGAACTTGGGCATTCGTAAAGAGACGTCATCGGTCGCTTCAGACAATGTCTGGTCAGCTCATAATTTCACAACGTACCCTTTGATTATTTTATAGGAGGTCTTATGACAGATAATTTACTTGATTTGGGATTTACTTATGATGAGGCTAGCGCAGAATCTAGTAACAATAGGCTATTTAAGGAGTTATTGCAAAACGACGAACAACTTTCTATATGCATTCCTGCTAAAAAACGTCTGTGGCTTGGTGATGTTACGATAGAACGTGGCGATATCACGATTTATGGTGGGGGAAGCTTAACTGCTAATTTGACATTTAAAAGTAATAAGATTAAGAGTAATGTTCACGTTAGAGATATAACGTTTATGTACGATACGTTGAAAGAAACAAATTGTCCTCTTATCTTTGAGAAAACAACTCGAGGAAGTATCAAGGATTGTCACTTTAAGAATTGTTATAAAGCTATTAGTTACACATCTCTTGATAGTGCTCAGCACTTTAGCCGATTCGTAATTGAAAGAAATTATTTCCTAGGTGTTCATTATGCACTTTATGGTGAGAAAAGTGTTTCTGGGAAACAGCCTTTGATTGCGGCGGACATTCACTTTATAGACAATATTGTTGAAGAGTGTTTTGTCACACACCTTCACTTAGAGGGATTTGACGGTGGTATTATCTCAAATAATACTTTCTTCTTCCCCTCCTATATGAGACGTCCGATGGATAAGAAGTACAATATTTACATTGACTATTGCGATTGGACCGTCATTTCAAATAATAACTTGTTTGAAGCGGGTCTGGATGCTATTCATGTAGAACATGGGCAACATTTAAACATCACTGGTAATAATATTGCTTGGTGTGGTCAACGCTTGGGAGGTTCTGGAATTAAGATACTTAATCTAGATAACGCTGGAGGACGTTTCAACATTTCTACTATATCGAACAATATTATCATGTACCCAACCGAATCTGGTATTTATCTTGACAATGTTGGTCACATTAATATGACTGGAAATAATATTTTTAGTGCGGGCAATTCAGGATATTATTATGGTGAAAAAGTCAACCTATCTTCTCTTGAGAAATGGGGAATCTATCTAGGTAGTCATTCAACAACTAACCTTATCACTAATAACATGTGTGCTCAAAATGCTATTAACAACCTTGGTTTAAAAAATTTACTTAAAGATAACGTTACTGCAGACGCTAGTGGAAATATTATCCAACCCAAATATAAAGATATCCAAGTCAGCTTGGAGAAGGATAGTAGAGTAGCAACAATCGGTACAGGAATTCCTAAAGATAAATTATTAGGAGCTACAGTTATTTATTCAGATGATGTTTATTACAATGTAGTAACTGCTTGTATTAACGAAGATGGATCAGTGACAGTAGTGAGTCCAGTAGCTTCACCGATGAAGCGAAATTATACCATTAGATTGAATCTATTGAAATAAGGAGGAAAGTAAAGTGCAAAATATACCAACAACGATTGATGTTGTTCGTTTTTTCTATATCTACCAAACCAATATTTGGATTTGGGTAACTATTGGTCTTGTCTTTTGTGATATTTTCTCAGGTCTTATCAAGGCTTGGGTTATGCATAGCATCAATTCGAGTATCGGTGTCAAGGGGCTTGCGAAACATTTTAGTGTGATTTTATTGACCATTGTTATCTATCCTACGGTGGTCTATCTGACTTTTGAGGAAGTTGCATGGATGATGTTAGCTCTAGTCATGGTGACCTATGCTATTTCTATAACAGAGAACTTTAGCGAAATAGGTGTTCCTATGCCTAGGGCAGTAGTTAGTCGCTTGAAAAAACTAAAGGATAATATTGATCCTGATGAGGACAAACCATGATTCTAGGACTTATTATCATGGTGTTTTATGGTATTGCATTTCTAGGGCTACTCTTAAGCCCGTTTGACACAGAAAAGGAGAAAGACGATGACAGTGAATACTGAAGCAGCAATCGCATGGATGATGGCACGTAAAGGTCGTGTAACTTACTCAATGGACTATCGCAATGGTCCCTCTAGCTATGACTGTTCTAGCTCTGTTTACTTTGCCTTACGCAGTGGTGGAGCTAGCGACAATGGCTGGGCAGTCAATACGGAGTATGAGCATGATTGGTTGACTAAGAATGGCTATCAGTTGATTGCAGAGAATAATGACGTTGTGGCACAGCGTGGTGACATCTTTATCTGGGGACGTCGTGGGCAGTCGGCAGGCGCCTTTGGCCATACAGGAATTTTCATTGACCCCGACAATATCATCCACTGTAATTTTGGTGACAATGGTATTTCCATCACCAACTACGACCGCACGGCACAAGCTAACGGTTGGCCATACATGTACATTTACCGTTACACGGGTGCACCTAGTGCGACGACAGGTGTCCAGCAAGCAGCGCAGTCACAGTTTGAGCGTGAGTTGGATGTTAATACCCCACTAGCCAAGTCTGATATGCCTTACTATGAGGCGAGTCTCTCCACAGACTACTACGTGGAAACGAGTCCTGACGTCAACTCTAAAGATAAGGAGTTCCTACCAGCAGGAACGAGAGTACGTGTCTATGAGAAGCAGAACGGTTGGGCACGTATCAACCATCCTCAAGCAGACCAGTGGGTAGAAGACAGCTACCTCATCAATGCGATGGATATGTAACGAGACAACCTCCCTACCAGATGGTAGGGAGGTTTTTTTATGTGTAAAAAATGGGCTATCTGGTAAAAAGAAATAAAAAGTATTGAAAAATCGAAAATAATGTTATAATCTAAATAGATAAGCAGAAGAAAGGAAGGGTAGCCTTATGAATAGGAAGACAACTTTTTTAGTCGCTGAAAATAGTTTTTTCAAAGGTATGGCTAGAGTTTTAGATGTAGGCTCTACTCGAAATAAACATGCTTATAGTGCTTCAAAGTCAGCAGAAGAAGCTGATACAAGAGCAATACTAAACGATTGGTCTATGGTTGGTCAAGATATTTGGAGAGCGTATGGGGAATTTAAAGAAAAAATCGAAGCCTAATAAAGAAGGACACCTATCAGAACAACAAGTTCTTGATATTATTGAAGAACAGCCGGAAGAAGTTCAAGAAGCTGTTGCTAACATGTTAATATCTGAGCAGGTGACTTATAAAGGGCCAATTCCTCCTCCCTCTCTATTACAACAATTTGATAACATCATACCTGACGGTGCGGATAGAATTATGAAGATGGCAGAAGCCCAATCTGGTCATCGAATCGAGATGGAGAAACTTGTTGTTAAAGCAAACAATAGGGATTCTTTCGCGGGAGTTCTTTTTGGGGGAACTATAGGTGTTGTTGCTATCTTAGGCTCTATTTGGCTGATTGCGAATGACAAAAATATTCAAGGTTTTATTTTGTTAATCGGTACTCTAGCTAGTTTGATATCTGTTTACTTAAAGGGCAATATGAGTGATAAAGAAGAATTAAGAGATAAAAATAGCTAAAAAAGCCTTTCAAAGGCTTTTTCTTTTACGAACAGATAGATAAGGAGGACAGAGCTATGCTTTATTATGATGATGTGAAACAAGCGATTGATAATGGTTATATTCAAGGAGATACAATCAATATTGTTAGAAGGGATGGAAAGATATTTGATTATGTATTGCCTGATGAGGAAGTCCGACCTTGGGAAGTGGTGACTGCGGAGAAGGTGGATGATGTTCTTAGGGAGTTGTATGGAGGGTAATTTTACCATTGGCAACACCCGTCAAACACCCGTCAATTGATTTTTATTTGTCATATTTTATCAGCTGATAGTTGTTAAAACTCTTGAAATATCAAGAGTTAATAGAGGATATGTAAGGATAAAATAGGTTGTTTTATCCCCTCCTCTCCTTTGTTAGCAAGGGGTATTTTAAGCACGCTACTAGCTACTATTGTGGTTAAACTATTTTTAGTGCTTGCATTGTGTGTTATTTATTGCTATAATACACTTAGAGTAATACAGATAGGAGGGGCGAAGTTAAGATTGACTTCGCCTCTTACTGTGTATGAAAATGTGCTTAGCACAAGTATTGATACAATTAGCAGCTATGCTAAGATTTGAGAAAAAGGAGGGAAAAATCATCGCAGCAGCAGATATTATTGCACGTGTAATCGAGGTTGTAACCCCAGCTATTATGGAGCCTTTTGAGTTGGTTGATGTGGAGTATGGTAAGTTGGGGAGTGACTATGTGCTCAGTATCTTGGTCGATAAGCCAGGAGGCATAACGGTTGAGGATACGGCAGATTTGACAGATATTATTAGTCCATTATTAGACACTATCAAGCCTGATCCTTTCCCAGACCAGTATATGCTGGAGGTATCAAGTCCAGGTTTGGAGCGTCCCTTAAAGACAAAAGAGAGTCTTGTCAATGCTGTCGGTCAGTATGTCAATATCAGTCTTTATCAAGCAATAGATAAAAGCAAGGTGTTTGAGGGAGACTTGGTAGCCTTTGATGGTGATACATTGACTCTTACTTATATGGATAAGACGCGTCAAAAAACCGTTGATATTCCTTACAAAACAGTAGCTAAAGCCCGTTTGGCTGTTAAACTTTAAGAAAGGACTTTTCTGGCTAGGAGAAGTAAGATATTATGAGCAAAGAAATGCTAGAAGCCTTCCGTATTTTGGAAGAAGAAAAACACATTGATAAGGCCGATATTATTGACGCTATTACTGAATCTCTAAAGGCAGCTTATAAGAACCGCTACGGTCAGTCTGAGAGCTGTGTCATTGAGTTTGACGAAAAGACAGCAGATTTTAAGATTTTTACTGTTCGAGAAGTCGTAGATGAAGTGTTTGATAGTCGTCTAGAGATTAGTTTAGAGGATGCTAGGGCGATCAATGCTGTCTATGAGCTTGGAGATAAGATTCGTTTTGAAGAGTCTGTGGCTGAGTTTGGACGCGTAGCGGCTCAAGCAGCTAAGCAGACTATCATTACCTTGATGCGTCGTCAAATGCGTGAGGTCACTTATAATGAATACCTAGAGCATGAGGGTGAAATCATGATAGGGACAGTAGAGCGCTTTGATGATAAGTATATCTATGTCAATCTAGGAACACTAGAAGCTCAGCTCTCTCATAAAGACCGTATTGTAGGCGAGCATTTCAAATCACATGATATGATTGATGTTTATGTCTATAAGGTTGAAAACAACCCTAAAGGTGTCAATGTTTTTGTTAGCCGTAGTCATCCTGAGTTTATCAAACGTCTTATGGAGCGTGAAATTCCAGAAGTGTTTGATGGCACAGTTGAGATTATGAGTGTTGCTCGTGAAGCGGGTGATCGTACAAAAGTCGCTGTGCGTAGCCACAATGCCAATGTCGATGCTATCGGAACGATTGTCGGTCGTGGTGGTAGCAATATTAAAAAAATTGTGAGCAATTTTCATCCAAAGCGTGTTGACCAAAAGACTGGTGTTGAGATACCTGTTGAGGAAAACATTGATGTCATTCAGTGGGTAGAGGATCCTGCTGAGTTTATCTACAATGCGATTGCACCTGCTGAGGTAGATATGGTGCTCTTTGATGATGAGGATAGCAAGCGTGCCACAGTGGTTGTTCCAGATAATAAGTTGTCGTTAGCTATTGGTCGTCGTGGGCAAAATGTTCGCTTGGCAGCGCACTTGACGGGCTATCGTATCGACATCAAGTCTGCCAGTGAGTATGAAAAGCTAGAAGCAAAGAAAGCTCAAACATTAGAAGAAGCACTTGATGCAACTATTGCTCTAGAAGAGAGTGAAGAAGTTGCAAAAGAGTTGACGATGATTGCAGATGAGCTGACTCAAGAAGCTAAAGAGCTTGTTGATACTGAGGATGCTCAAGCATAGAAATCGAGGTATTCTATGGCTAAGACAAGAAAAATACCTTTACGAAAATCGGTGGTGTCAGGCGAAGTCATTGATAAGCGAGATTTACTGCGTATTGTAAAGACCAAAGAAGGTGAGGTTTTTATCGATCCTACGGGTAAGCAAAATGGTCGGGGTGCTTATATCAAGCTAGACAATGACGAGGCTGCCTTAGCCAAAAAACAAAAGGTGTTCAATCGTAGCTTTGCAATGGATGTGCCAGATAGCTTTTATGATGACTTGATTGCTTATGTTGATCGCAAGATAAAAAGAAGAGAGTTGGGTCTTGACTAATATTGAGAAGTTATCACATATGATTGGACTAGCTCAGAGAGCTGGACGTGTTATTTCTGGAGAAGAGTTGGTCGTTAAAGCGATTCAAACGCAAAAAGCACAGCTTATTTTTCTGGCAAATGACACTAAGAGCAATCTAAGTAAAAAAATCACCGATAAAAGTAATTATTATCAAATAGAAGTCTCCACAGTGCTTTCGGCACTGGAATTAGGCGCTGCATTAGGTAAACCAAGAAAGGTTATTGCCATTACAGACGCTGGATTTTCAAAGAAAATGAGGACTCTTATGGACTAACAGAATAGGAGGACATAATTTGTCAAAAAAGAGATTATACGAAATCGCTAAAGAAGTGGGTAAGCCCAGTAAGGAGATCGTCTCTTACGCTAAAGAGCTAGGTTTGGCTGTAAAAAGTCATTCGTCTAGTGTTGACGATGCAGATGCTAAGCGTATTGCTGGGCATTTTACTGGCGCAAGTACATCAACATCTGTGACAAGTCCTAAAGCAGACATTAAAAAAGACAGCTCTAAGCCTACTAAAAGCGTAGAGAAGGCTAAAGTAGAGCCAAAAGAGCAAGATACGACAGCAAAAGTAGCTAGTAAGCCTCAAAGCCGTAATTTTAAGGCGGAGCGTGAAGCGAGAGCTAAAGAGCAGGAGCAGCGTCGTAAGCAAAGACGTCAGCATAATCGCAAGCCAGAAGGGCGTGCTAAAGAAGATGTCGCTAAGCCAAAGGCAGAGCGCAAGGAAAAATCCTCAAATGCTAAGTCTTTTAGTCATAAAGACAAATCTAATCGTCCTAACCAAAAGCAAACGCAGCAAGGACGCATTGATTTTAAAGCTCGTGCTAAAGCGCTCAAGGCTGAGCAAAATGCAGAATATTCACGCATGAGTGAAGAGCGTTTCCATAAAGAACAAGCTGCCAAGGAAGCTAGGAAAAAAGAGCAGAGAGCTGCTAAGGCTGAAAAATCACGTGACCAAAAAGAAGCGGTACCTCAAAAGCCAAAAGCTCCAGTCTCTCAAGTGGCAGCTCCTGTACAACAGGCTGTGGATACCCGTCGTAAAAAACAAAGTCGTCCTGAAAAATCACGTGATTATCAGCGTGATAACGAAGATGGACCAAAACAAACGAAAAATAAGAGAAGTTGGAATAGTCAAAACCAAGTGAGAAATCAACGAAATAGTAACTGGAACCCTAAGAAGAATAAAAAAGGGAAAAATAACCGTAATGCTGCTCCAAAACCAGTAACAGAGCGTAAGTTCCATGAATTACCGAAGGAATTTGAATACACAGAAGGCATGACGGTCGCTGAAATTGCTAAACGTATCAAACGTGAACCAGCTGAAATCGTCAAAAAACTCTTTATGATGGGAGTTATGGCGACTCAAAATCAATCTTTAGATGGTGAGACCATCGAGCTGTTGATGGTTGACTACGGTATTGAAGCACGTGCTAAGGTAGAAGTTGACGAGGCTGATATTGAGCGTTTCTTTGTTGATGATACTTATATCGATAAGGATAAGCTAGAAGAACGTCCGCCTGTTGTAACCATTATGGGACACGTTGACCACGGTAAGACTACCTTGCTAGATACCTTGCGCAATTCTCGTGTCGTGACAGGCGAAGCTGGAGGAATCACTCAGCATATCGGAGCCTATCAGATTGAAGCAGACGGCAAGAAAATCACCTTCCTTGATACACCAGGACACGCGGCCTTTACCAGCATGCGTGCGCGTGGTGCCTCGGTCACTGATATTACCATTTTGATCGTAGCCGCTGATGATGGTGTTATGCCACAAACTATCGAGGCCATCAACCACTCTAAAGCAGCGGGTGTTCCTATCATTGTGGCTATCAATAAAATTGATAAACCAGGTGCTAATCCTGAGCGTGTTATTGGTGAGTTGGCAGAGCATGGTGTTATCTCGACTGCTTGGGGTGGTGAGAGTGAGTTTGTTGAAATTTCAGCCAAATTTGGGCAAAATATCGATGAGCTCCTTGAGACAGTGCTTTTAGTAGCTGAGATGGAAGAACTCAAGGCAGACCCTAGTGTACGTGCTATTGGTACAGTTATTGAAGCACGTCTTGACAAAGGAAAAGGGGCAGTTGCGACTCTCCTTGTCCAACAAGGAACGCTTCATGTGCAAGATCCTATCGTTGTCGGAAATACCTTTGGGCGTGTGCGTGCTATGGTCAACGATCTTGGACGACGTGTCAAGTTAGCTGGTCCATCAACACCTGTCTCTATCACTGGTCTAAATGAAGCACCTATGGCAGGCGATCACTTTGCGGTTTATGCTGATGAAAAAGCAGCGCGTGCAGCTGGTGAAGAGCGTGCCAAACGTGCTCTTCTCAAACAACGTCAATTGACTCATCGTGTGAGCCTTGAGAACCTCTTTGATACGCTCAAAGCAGGTGAAGTGAAATCAGTTAATGTTATCATCAAAGCTGATGTACAAGGGTCTGTTGAAGCCTTGGCAGCGTCTCTTCTTAAGATTGATGTTGAAGGGGTTAAGGTCAATGTCGTCCATTCAGCAGTCGGTGCTATCAATGAGTCTGATGTGACCTTGGCAGAAGCAAGTGATGCCTTTATCATTGGTTTCAATGTTCGTCCGACTCCACAAGCTCGTCAGCAAGCTGACGCAGATGATGTCGAGATTCGCTTGCATTCTATCATCTACAAGGTCATCGAAGAAGTCGAGGATGCTATGAAGGGTATGCTAGATCCTGAATTTGAAGAAAAAATCATCGGAGAAGCTATTATCCGTGAGACCTTCAAAGTATCTAAAGTGGGTACTATCGGTGGTTTCCTTGTCACACGTGGTAAAGTGACACGTGATTCAAGTGTCCGTGTTATTCGTGATGGTGTGGTTATCTATGACGGTAAATTGGCAAGCCTTAAGCATTATAAAGATGATGTCAAAGAAATCGGTAATGCTCAAGAAGGTGGTCTTATGATTGAAGGCTACAATGACATTAAGATTGACGATGTGATTGAAGCTTATATCATGGAAGAAATCGAACGTCGCTAAGCTCATCATCTCATCATAAAGGCTAATAGTTAGCCTTCTAAGAAAAGAGGAAGTTATGGTAAATGCATTTCGTGCGGACCGTGTCGGAATGGAAATCAAGCGTGAAGTCAATGAGATTTTGCAAAAAAAAGTGCGCGATCCTCGTGTACAGACGGTCACTATTACAGATGTTCAAATGCTGGGTGACTTGTCTATGGCAAAAGTCTATTACACTGTCATGAGTGATTTGGCTTCTGACAATGAAAAAGCACAAATTGGGTTAGAAAAAGCCAAGGGAACGATTAAACGTGAGCTTGGTAAGCGTCTAACATTGTATAAAATCCCAGATTTAACCTTTATCAAAGATGATTCTATTGCTTATGGCAATAAGATTGATCAAATGTTAAGGGATTTGGAAAGAAAAGAGTAAGAAAAAAGGCGTTTAGCCTTTTTTCTTGTTTATTGTGTTGACAATTGTAGATAAAAGAGTTATATTATATCTACAAACGTAGATGAAAAAGGAGTGCTTAAGATGGGAATATCAAATGCAGAATGGGATGTGATGCGAGTTGTTTGGGTGAGAGAAGAGGCGACTAGTAATCTCATCTTTATGATTTTGTCAAGTCAGCGTCAGTGGAGTTTATCGACTATTAAGACTTTGTTAAAGCGTTTGGTGGATAAGGGCTATCTAAGGACAAAAAGGCAAGGGAAAGGCTATGTATATTCCGCACTTATCTCTGAGGATGAGGCTATGAATGTCCAGATTGATGCTCATTTTGCGAAGTATTGTGCACAAAAGCACCCCTTTATACTAGGACATTTACTTGAAAAAACGGATATGACAAAAGCAGATATTCTAGCATTGCAGACAATCTTAGCACAAAAAAAAGAAGTGGATGTGATTCTGTGTGATTGTATCCCAGGACAATGCCAATGTAAGGAACACTTAGAAGGAGACGCAAAGCATGAGTGATCAAGAGAGTGTATTTAGTATTGAGGGCATGACGTGTGCCTCTTGTGCCTTGACGATTGAAAAAGCTGTTACTAAACTCGAGCACGTAGATAGTGCTGTGGTGAATTTGACTACGGAAAAAATGACCGTGAGCTATCATGGGCAGAAGCAGACACAAGCGATCGAAAAGGCAGTAGCAGAGGTTGGTTATCAAGCCAAACCTTATGATGAGTCTTCCAGTCAAGACGACAGACAGCGTAAACAAGATGCTATTAAGCGTATTTGGTGGCAGTTTGTAGCTATGGCTATTTTCACGCTACCTCTTCTTTACATTTCCATGGGTTCTATGGTTGGTTTGTGGCTGCCTGAAATCCTGTCGTTTCATCACGCGCCTTTAGCGTTTGCAACGAGCCAATTGCTGTTGACTCTTCCTGTGATGGTTATTGGCTATCATTTTTATAAAAATGGTCTTTTGTCTCTCGTTAAAGGCCATCCTAATATGGATTCGCTTGTTGCTATAGCGACTCTAGCAGCCTTTTTATACAGTCTTT
The DNA here is from genome assembly GCF_047290665.1 of Streptococcus lishijunsis. Lineage (NCBI taxonomy): Bacteria > Bacillati > Bacillota > Bacilli > Lactobacillales > Streptococcaceae > Streptococcus > Streptococcus lishijunsis. The sequence continues at coordinate 126,468 of NZ_JBLBUC010000002.1, forward strand.
ATAGTCTCTCTCATATCGCTATGGGAGATGTTCATCAAGTTCATGACTTGTATTTTGAGTCAGTAGCTGTTATTTTGACTTTGGTGAGCTTAGGAAAATATTTTGAAGGCTTATCTAAGGGAAGGACTTCATCAGCTATTGAAAAATTACTGACCCTATCTGCTAAGGAAGCTCGTCTTATCCGTGATGGTCAAGAGACTATGATTGCCATTGACAAGGTGCAAAGTGGTGATATTCTCATGGTCAAACCTGGAGAGAAAATTCCTGTCGATGCGACGGTATTATCAGGTGTGTCGTGGTTGGATGAGTCGATGTTGACAGGAGAGTCTATCCCCGTAGAAAAAGCTAAGGATAGCTATGTCTATGGTGGCTCTATCAATGGTCAAGGGGCTTTAGAGATTCGTGCGGATAAGGTCGGTAAGGAGACTCTGCTCGCTCAGATTATTCACTTAGTCGAAGAAGCTCAGCAAAGCAAGGCACCGATTGCTAAAATAGCAGACCGTGTTTCAGGTGTCTTTGTGCCGATTGTGATTTTGCTTGCGTTAGCGACGGGCTTCTTTTGGTATTTTGTCATGGGAGAGAGCTTTGTTTTTGCCCTTAAGACAGCTATTGCAGTCTTAGTCATTGCCTGTCCTTGTGCACTAGGCTTAGCAACACCTACAGCTATCATGGTGGGAACAGGTCGTGCAGCTGAAAATGGGATTTTATTTAAGCGTGGTGATATCCTAGAGATGGCACATCACGTGGATACCATTGTCTTTGATAAGACGGGTACCTTGACACAGGGTAAGCCAGAAGTGATTAAGATATCAAGCTATGGTATCTCTAATGAGCAATTGCTCCAAGAAGTGGCTTCTATAGAGCGTTTATCAGAGCATCCTTTGAGTCAAGCTATCGTCGCTAAAGCAAACGCCCTTGAATTGGAGGTTTTGGATGTGACTAACTTTGAGTCCTTGACAGGCTATGGGCTTAAGGGAGATGTCAATGGACACACGCTCTATATTGGTAATGATAAATTGATGCGTGATAAAATCATCAATATCCTACCAGCTCAAGAGGCGGTCCTTGAGAGCAGTCAGCTGGGACAGACACCGATTTATGTGGGTAGTGGCACTCAAGTGCTAGGCGTTATTGCTGTGGCTGATAAGGTCAAAGCAGACAGTCAAGAGACCATTGCTAAGCTAAAGGCAAGTGGCTTAGAGGTAGTTATGTTGACAGGAGACAACCCTCAAACAGCTCAAGCTATTGCCAAAGAACTGTCCATTGATAAGGTGATTAGTGATGTCTTACCAGACCAGAAAGCTAAAGCCATAGAGGACCTTAAAGCAGATGGACGAAAGGTTGCGATGGTGGGAGATGGTATCAATGATGCACCAGCTCTGGCTAGTAGTGATGTTGCTATTGCCATGGGAGCTGGGGCTGATATAGCGATTGAGTCTGCAGATATCATTTTGATGAAGCCATCCCTAGCAGATGTGACAAAGAGCTTGACGTTGAGTCGTCTGACAATCAGAGTCATCAAAGAAAATCTTTTTTGGGCTTTTATCTATAATATCTTAGCCATTCCTGTGGCTATGGGCGTATGGCATCTTTTTGGTGGACCTTTGCTCAACCCTATGCTAGCTGGGCTTGCTATGGGTTTTAGCTCGGTATCTGTGATTTTAAATGCCCTGCGTCTAAAAATTATGCGTTTATAAGGAGATATGTATGCAACACCATCATCATCCTAGGCTTGACAGCACTAAGCCCATTTTCATTGCTTTTATCTCTAATCTTGCTTTCTCCATTGTAGAGCTTATCTTTGGGACAATGTTTAACTCAAGTGCTATTGTAGCGGATTCTGTCCACGATTTTGGGGATGCTTTAGCCATTGGTTTGTCGTATTATTTTGAGCGTTTCTCTAAAAAAGAAAGTGACGGCGACTATACACTTGGTTATCTACGCTTTAGTCTTTTGGGGGCTATGTTGACATCGGTTATTTTGATTTTAGGTTCTTTATTTGTCGTTGTTGACAATATCGGAAAGCTAGCTCACCCAGAGCCTGTCAACTATAATGGGATGCTCATTTTAGGTATTGTGGCTATTATTGTCAATAGTTTAGCTAGTCGTGTGCTTGATGGGGAGCATTCAGAGCAGGAGTCTATCCTTAGTCTTCATTTTTTAGAAGATACCTTAGGTTGGTTTGCGGTGATTGTAGTCTCTATCATCTTGCGGTTTACCGATTGGTATATCTTAGATCCTCTCTTATCTTTGGCTATTGCGATTTTTATCCTCTATAAGGCTCTTCCTAAGTTTGTGACCAATTTGCAGGTCTTTTTGGAAAAACGTCCTGAGAGTTTAGCCATTGAGCCTTTAAAGCAAGAATTATTAGCCATTGACGGACTAAAGCGTATCAATCAGCTCAATGTCTGGTCAATTGATGGGCGTCATCACATTGCTATGGTGCATATCCAGTGTGATGAGAAAGCAGAGGTGGATTTGATTCGAGACCAAGTTCATCATCTTTTAGAAACACATCAGATTATCGAGTCAGCTGTTGAGTGTGATCGCAGTCGTTTTGAGCACCGCCATCATTGTCATCAGACAAAAAAGACTACATAGAAAGAGGTCATCATGGAACAAACGTATAGAATATCAGGACTAAAATGTCAAGGGTGTGTTGATACAGTGACCCAAAAGCTCTCACAAGTTAGAGGTGTGGAGCAGGTCAGTGTTGATCTTGACAAGTCTCAAGTCACGATCAGTGGCAAGCCCTTTAAACTCTCTTTAAAGAGAGCCCTAAAAGATACTAAGTATCGCTTAGGCGATAAGGTATAATATAATTGAGCCATCAGTGAGACATGACTGGTGGCTTTTAAGGTATCTTGTAAACGAATCCGATTTTTCTAAAAAGAATTGACAGTTTTAGTTGACTATGCTAAAATTAAATAAAGAAAACGTTTTCAATAATTTATCTTTTAGCGAGAAGATAGTCGTGTTTTAGGGTGTGTATAATGACGAGTTGAGTTAGGTCTATCCTAGCTTTTCTTATAGGAGATGCGTATGAAACGGTTGTTTATCTTTTTATCGAGCCTTTTTCTGGCAATGTTTACGATCATCCTCCTCAGGCAAAATAGTGATCAGCTTCTCTTTTCTCAGTACGAAATAGTTGATGTGATAGGTATTTTGCCAAATAAAGAAATAGCAGATAAAGCGATTGTCAACGCTAGGCTTGAGACACTAGCTAGAGAGACAAATAGTGTCATTGCAAGGCGCATTAGAGAACCCAATGCTTCTTTAGAGATTAGCTTTAGCTATGCGACTTATGGTGAGGGCAAGCTTGCTTTAGGCTTACAAAAAGCTTCACAGACTAGTCGTGAGGCTAGTGATATGATTAGTAGCTATCTCATCGTATCAGGCCCGCTAGAACAAGACGAGCTACTTAAAATGCTAAATAGCTTGGGCTACAATGCTGTGGCAATGCCTGCTCAGTCTTTGTTGAGCTTAGTCATTTATCTGATAGGTGATGAGATGGCTATCATGAGCCTTTTCTTGTCATTTTTGACGTTTGTAGCACTCACAATCATCTATCGTATCAAAGACCTTCGCTCAGCTGCTATCAAGCTAGTCAACGGTCAGTCTCTTTTAAATATTTTGTGTTTTGATATTAAGCGCGATAGCATCTCTAGCTTACTTAGCTTTGTGATTATAGCTGTTGGTGGTCTGCTGACTTTATTCTTCTTAGGGCTTTTTTACCCTATCATGCTGAGTCTTTATGTGATTCTCCTTGGTGCTTATCTTCTGGCCTTACTTTTTATATCAATAGCTTTATCCTTGATTTATATCTGTGGCTTGAAAGGAAGCTCTCTGGGACTTGTGTTAAAAGGCAAATTGCCTTTAAGGAGTCTGTTGAGTCTGATGCTTATGGCTCAAGCTTTTGCGGTACTCTTGGTTGGCTGGAGTCTTCAGCGCTTGACCAGTAGCTATGAGCAGTTGCAAGTAACCCAGTCGGCAAAGGCCCACTGGGATAAGGTAGATGATTATTATAGTTTGGAGTATAGCTATAGTGCTGGCTTTGATAATCAAGATAGCTTAGCCAATGCTTTTTATCACTTTGGACAAGAAGCGCTAGATGAGGGAGCTATCTATGTTTATACCCCTTTATTTCAATCAGCGTTAGCAGGTGAGATACAGCTTGCTAGTCCATCAATATATAGTCCAGAGGGCAATACCCTTTACGTGTCTGCATCTTATTTGGAAAAGGAAGCTATCTCTGTGTCATCTGCTTTTTTAGATAAGATGAAAGCATTGTCTTTAGGGGAGTTTGGGCTTATCATCCCTGATAAGCTGTCAGATAGAAAGGATGAGCTTACGGCTATCTATAGTGATTATATGGCGTCTTTTTCTAAAGAGACTGTCTATCAGGATAGCCAGATGACTTATGAAGTATCTGCCATGTCTGAGGTTATCTCAAGTGGTCACAAGCGCTTTACCTACACGACCAACCCTTTTGTGCCATTTTATGAAATCACAGACCCCATTATTGTGGTAACGAGTCCTAAGGCTATGGGCGCAAGACCTAATAATCAGCTTTTTTGGAGTAATACCTTAGCTGATGGCTTGAAAATCTTAGGCTATGATAGGGGGTTAGGCTTATTGAAAGACTACAATGTGTATCACTGGGTATCAGGCTTAACTAAAAGCACAGCCATTTATGACAGCCGCCTAATTGAGGCGTTGAGCCGTTTTGTGGTACTTGCTTGCGGTGTTATTCTTGGTGTAGTGACGTCTATCTTACTCTTTAATAGCATGAATCTGCTTTATTTTGAGCAGTTTAGACGTGAGATTTTCATTAAGCGTCTATCAGGCTTGTCTTTTGTAGCGATTCATGGCTATTACCTCTTAGCACAGACCCTCCTTATCCTTCTTGCTATAGGTGCTCTAGCTTATTTGAGGACAAGTAGCCTTGTTTTACTGAGTCTTATGCTAGTCTTTATGTCCAATATGCTTGTGATTTTAGCCCTCCAACACCATCAGCAAGAAAAGCTGGCTATGACTGTATTGAAAGGAAAGTAGCGATGATAAGAATCAATCATATGAGCAAATCATTTGCAGGCAGAGCCATTTTTGAGGATTTGTCGTTGACATTTGATAAAGGGTATATCTACGTGTTAAAAGGCGAGAGCGGAAGTGGTAAGACGACCTTGTTAAATATCATAGCCAAGTTAGAAGCCTATGATAGCGGAGAGGTGGACTATGAGGGAGAGTCTCTACGGAGTCTATCTTCTCATCGCTATTTTCGAGATGAGCTAGGTTATTTGTTTCAGAATCTAGGTCTTTTAGAAAATGAGACCATAGATGCCAATCTAGACTTGGCATTTACAGGAAAAAAGATGCCTAAAGCTGCTCGTCAGTCGGCAAAAGAAGCTGTGCTAGGTGCTGTTCATCTAGAGCATCTAGCGCTTGGCCAAAAGATATTTGAGCTCTCAGGAGGAGAGCAGCAACGCATAGCACTGGCCAAGCTCTTTTTAAAAGACCCACCGCTTATCCTAGTTGATGAGCCAACAGCTTCGCTAGATGAGACCAACAGCCAGGCAGTGATTGACCTTCTTTTAGCCCTGAAAAATGAGCATCGTCTGATCATCATCGCAACACATGACCCACAAATCTATAAAATAGCTGATAAGCTTATTGATGTGAAGGATGTCAAATCCTCTAAATCTTAGTAATCACCTTAGGAAACGTAAAAACTAGTCTTTGCTAGCTTAGTGTCATAGCGTAATATTATAAGGTGTCCTCTTTTAGTGTTAGTCTTTCTTTTTAGGCTTAAAAGTGCTACACTAAAGACAGTACAAAGATGAGATTGGAGAGCAGATGACGGTAAAATTGATTGCTATTGACTTAGACGGGACGCTTTTAGATAGCCATAAAGAACTGCCAAAAGCTAACATTGAGGCTATTAAAAAAGCGGTTGCGGCAGGTATAAAGGTTGTCTTATGTACAGGACGTCCAAAATCAGGTGTTCTACCTTATTTTGAGCAGCTAGGCTTGACGGGTCAAGAATACATCATCATGAATAATGGTTGCAGTATCTATCAGACCAGCGATTGGAGCTTGTTGCATTATGAGCGTCTGCTAGAGGATGATATTAGTTATCTAGTGCAGTTGTTAAATGAGTATCCACAGATTTCGTTGACCTTGACAGGTGATAAGAGTTATTATGTTTTGGCTGATTCTGTGCCAGAGCTTGTTGCTTATGATGCGAGTTTGGTCTTTGATGAGGCGAGAGCCGTTGATATGGCTCAATTAAAAGCCGAGCAGGAAGTCATTTTTCAAGCTATGTATATGGGAGAGGCAAAAACCCTTGATGCTTTTCAAGACCACATGGCAAAAGAGCTAAAGCGCTCCTTTAGTGTCGTGAGAAGTCAAGAGTATATCTATGAAGCGCTACCCAAGGGAGCGACCAAAGCGAGTGCTTTAGCGATTTTAGCACGAGATTTACAGATAGAAGCTAGCGAGATTATGGCTATCGGAGATGCGCTAAATGACCTTGAAATGCTGACCTTTGCAGGCGTAGGCGTTGCTATGGAAAATGCTAGTGAGGAGATTAAAAAAGCGAGCAACTTTGTAACCAAGACCAACGACCAAGCAGGTGTTGCTTATGCTATTTGTCACTATGCTTTGGGAGGTCGTGATGAAGTTTAGTTCACGCTTTATCTGGAGTGCTGTTTGCCTAGTGGCTATGCTTTTGAGTTTTGGCTTTAGGCAAGCTTCTCTTGGACTCGTCTTTTTGATTTTGGCAGCGGCAGCTGTCACAATCAAGTAACCATTCTCTTATTTTTAGAATATAATCTTTAATATACATTTTTATAAGAATATGATGAGATTCGAATGTTTTTCTTAGTATCTGAGGGCAAGCCATGCTATAATAAAAGTAGAGAAAAGGGTGAGAATTCGTCTATCAAAGGTTTTCTGCCAGAGATAGACTAATTCTTATTTTTATCGCAGATACTTTGTTTATCAAACTAATTGAGAGTCTGGAGGATGGATATGACGTGGAAAATAGTAGTGGATTCAGGATGTGATATTAAGCAATTAAACGATGGAGCGATTCCTATTGCTTATGAGAGGGTACCTTTCACCCTCCAAGTTGGGACAGAGGTCTTTATGGATGATGAGGGATTGGTTGTCGATGAGCTGATGGGAGCGCTAAGCCACAGTGATAAGGCGGCTTCTTCGGCTTGTCCTAGCCCAGATGCTTTTTTGAGAGCTTATAGAGGGTATGACAAGGTGATAGCCATCACGATTACCAGTCAACTATCAGGTAGTCACAATAGTGCCCAAATAGCCAAGCAAATGCTTTTAGAAGAGCATCCAGATACTCAGATTCATCTCATAGATTCCTTATCCGCAGGTGGTGAGGTTGACCTTTTGGTGATGACCTTGCAGGCACTTATCAATCAAGGTTTGTCCTTTGAGGAAGTGGTGGAGGCGATAACTCGCTATCAAGAGAGGACCAAACTTCTTTTTGTCCTCTCAAGTGTTGATAACTTGGTTAAAAATGGTCGTCTTCCTAAGTTAGTGGGAAAGGCGATTGGTTTGTTAAATATTCGCTTAGTTGGTGAGGCAAGTGATAAAGGAACACTAGAAGTTCTTGATAAGCCACGTGGTGCCAAAAAAGCGCTTAGAGTAGCTTATGAGCGTCTGAAAAGCTCAGGCTATAAAGGCCACAGCATGGTCATAGCTCATCAAGACAACCAAGTCTTTTGCCAGCAATTATCAGACATGATAAAGGGCGATTTTCCAAGTGCAGAGATTACTTGTCTTGAGACATCTGGCTTATGTAGCTTTTACGCTGAGAAATCAGGTGTCTTGATTGGGTACGAAACAATCTAAAAAAAAGAGCATGTGAATGCTCTTTTTTTTAGGGATTATAGGTATATGTATCTGTGGCAAGTGGTTGACTTGTCGTCGTGTCCTCAGAAGTAGCTGTCGCTGGGCTATAATAAGTGTCAAGGCTAGCTTGAGAGCTTTGGACAGGGGCAACAAGGCTTTGTCTCAAGCTATCTAGTTGCGCTTGAAGGTTGGCTTTGTTGGTAGGATCACCAATTTTTTCGATAGCTTCTTGGGCAAGAGCAAGGCTATCTGCTGTCTGTTGGGTATTAGCAAGGGTCAAGGCAAAGTCAGCTGCAAGGACATTTAGCTCTTCTTGGAGCTGTGCTTTGTTAGAGCTGTCTGATAGGGCGTTGATTGCTGCTTGTAAGCTCTCAATGCCTTCTTGAGTTGGATTTTCCTTGACTTGCTCTAACTGCTGAGTGATAGCACTGGTATCTTCTTGGCTACTACTGGTTGTTGTTTTACTGCTTGAAGAGGTACTTGCGTTTGCACTTACTGTGCTTGTGTGACTCTTTTCGCCTCTAAAAAGGAAAAAAGCGCTCGCTAAAAAAACGATAAGAATAAGACTCAAAATAAAAAAGAAAAATTCACTCTTTGACTGTCTCATAGAAACTCCTTAAAAATGATACGTTGCCCTTATTATACCGTTAATAACTGCAAATGAAAAGTAAATTTAGGTAAAAAAAGAAGAAAATATAGAAAAGACTTTCTTTAAGAGCATATGCTTAGGGATTTTGCCTAGACAGTGTCTATCTTTTGTGTTACAATAACTAGCAGAAAGAAGGACTTGTGCTAATCTTTTAGCGAGCCTGTGGTGGTGAGAGACAGGTAGAGGGACATAAGATTTTGGCGCTTTCAATAGTATGATTTTGTGACAGTAAAAAATGAAGTAATAAAATAGGGTGGAACCGCGTTTTAACGCCCCTTGTCTCTGTGGCAGATGGGCTTAATGTGCGGTTTTTTCGTCTTTTTAGGCTCTCTGCTAGGGTCAGGTCACATGGAAGATGAGGAGAATGTAGATGTCCAACAAATTGACGTTTCAAGAGATTATCTTGACCTTACAGCAGTATTGGAATGAACAAGGTTGTATGCTAATGCAAGCCTATGACAATGAAAAAGGGGCGGGTACTATGAGTCCCTATACGTTTTTACGTGCCATTGGTCCAGAGCCTTGGAATGCTGCTTATGTAGAGCCTAGCCGTCGTCCTGCCGATGGTCGCTATGGTGAAAATCCGAACCGTCTGTATCAGCATCACCAATTTCAGGTTGTGATGAAGCCTAGTCCGAGTAATATCCAGGAACTCTATCTCAAATCCTTGGAGTTACTAGGCATCAATCCTCTAGAGCATGATATTCGTTTTGTAGAGGACAACTGGGAAAATCCTTCCACAGGCTCTGCTGGGCTAGGTTGGGAAGTGTGGCTTGATGGGATGGAGATTACCCAATTCACTTACTTCCAGCAAGTCGGAGGGCTTGAGACCTCTCCTGTAACAGCTGAGGTCACTTATGGTTTAGAGCGTCTAGCCTCTTATATCCAAGAAGTTGATTCGGTTTATGATATCGAGTGGGCTCCTGGGGTAAGATATGGTGAAATTTTCAAACAACCTGAATATGAGCATTCTAAATATAGCTTTGAAGTGTCTGATCAAGCCATGCTTTTAGACAATTTTGATAAGTTTGAAGGAGAAGCAAAGCGTTGCTTAGAAGAAGCCTTGGTTCATCCAGCTTATGACTATGTGCTAAAATGCTCACACACCTTTAATTTGCTTGATGCGCGTGGTGCGGTATCTGTGACAGAGCGTGCTGGCTATATCGCTCGTATTCGTAACTTAGCGCGCTTGGTAGCCAAAACCTTTGTCAAGGAGCGTAAACGCCTTGGGTATCCTTTGTTAGATGAGAAGACCCGTGCCGAATTGTTGAAGGAGGAGACGAAATAATGACAAAGAATCTATTAGTGGAACTTGGTTTAGAGGAGATGCCTGCTTATGTTGTGACACCTGCTATGGAGCAGCTTAAACAAAAAATGGCAGCCTTTCTAAAAGCAAATCGTCTAGCCTATGAGACGATTCAAGTCTTTTCAACACCACGTCGCTTGGCTGTACGTGTGCTTGGCTTGGCTGATAAGCAAGAGGATTTGACCGAGGACTTTAAGGGGCCGTCAAAGAAAATTGCACTTGATGATAAAGGGCATTTTACAAAAGCAGCGCAAGGTTTTGTACGTGGTAAAGGCCTTACTACAGACGATATTACCTTTCGTACTGTAAAGGGTGAGGAGTATGTCTATGTCACTAAGCAAGAGCTAGGAAAGCCAGCTAAAGAAGTCTTGAAGGCAGTTGGTGACGTCTTTTTAGGCTTGAGCTTTCCTGTCAGTATGCATTGGGCAAACAATTCATTTGAATACATCCGTCCTGTGCATACTTTTAGCGTTCTTTTAGAGGATGAGGCCCTTGACTTGGACTTTTTAGACATCAAGTCAGGTCGTGTTAGTCGTGGGCATCGTTTTCTTGGTAAGGACATTTTATTGACGCATGCAGACAACTACGAGGCAGATATGGCTGAGGTCTTTGTTATTGCGGACAGCCATGAGCGTAGAGAGATGATTATTGAGCAAATCAAAGCCATCGAAGCGGATAAAGGGGTTGTTGTTGATATTGATGAGGATCTATTAGACGAGGTGCTCAATCTTGTGGAATATCCAAGTGCTTTTATGGGAAGTTTTGATGCCAAATATCTAGATGTGCCAGAGGAAGTCTTGGTGACATCAATGAAAAATCATCAACGTTATTTTGTCGTGCGTGATAAAGAAAGCAAGCTCCTTCCAAACTTTATTTCAGTGAGAAATGGTGACCAACACGCTATTGAAAATGTCATCAAGGGTAATGAAAAAGTGCTAGTAGCACGTCTTGAAGATGGCGCGTTTTTCTGGCGCGAAGATCAAAAATTACGCATTGCTGACTTGGTTGAAAAACTCCAACAAGTGACTTTCCACGAAAAAATTGGCTCTTTAAAAGAGCATATGGTGCGTACAAAAGCTATTGCAGCTTATCTAGCTGAAAAAGTAAGCTTGTCAGAAGAAGAGACTGAAGCACTGCTGCGTGCAGCCGATATCTACAAATTTGACCTGTTGACGGGTATGGTTGGAGAGTTTGATGAGCTGCAAGGGATTATGGGTGAAAAATACGCCACATTGGCAGGTGAGTCGCCTATGGTCGCAAGTGCCATTCGTGAGCACTATTTGCCAGACTCAGCAGATGGTGCCTTGCCAGAGAGCAAGGTCGGTGCGCTTTTAGCGTTAGCAGATAAGCTAGATACTCTCTTGTCATTCTTTTCAGTAGGCTTGATTCCAAGTGGGTCTAATGACCCTTATGCGCTACGCCGTGCAACACAAGGAATTGTGCGTATTTTGGAGCATTTTGGTTGGGAGCTTGCGTTTAGTGAGTTACTAGATGATTTGTATGCTTTAGATCTGTCTAGTCTTAGCTATGCTCATCAAAAAGAGGTCGAAGACTTTGTGGCAGCACGTATTGAAAAGATGATGGATAAGGCTATTGAAAAGGATATCCGTGAAGCTGTTTTGGCCTCTTCTACTTCAGTTGTGACTAAACTATTAGCGGCGAGTCTATTGCTACATGAAAAGAGCAAGGAAGAGGGCTATAAATCAGCTGTTGAGAGCTTATCACGTGTCTTTAATCTAGCTGAAAAAGCGGACAGCTCAACTGTTATCAAGCCAGAGCTATTTGAAAATGACTCTGAAAGAGCCCTTTATCAAGCCGTTGTTGACTTAGAGTTGGGTGCTGATTTGTCAGAAAATCTTGAAAAGCTCTTTAGTCTCAGCCCTGTTATTGACGCTTTCTTTGATAATACCATGGTTATGGCAGAGGATGAAGCCCTTAGAGAAAATCGCTTAGCTCTTTTGGCTAGTCTAGTGGCTAAGGCGCAGACTATTGCTGCCTTTAATAAACTCAATACAAAATAACGATTTATCATAAGGAGGATAGAAAATGGATCCTAAGAAAATTGAACGTATCAATGAGCTTGCTAAGAAGAAAAAGACAGAAGGCTTAACTGCTGAAGAAAAGGTTGAGCAGGCAAAGTTGCGTGAAGAGTACATTGAAGGGTATCGTCGTTCGGTTCGTCATCATATCGAAGGTATTAAGATTGTAGATGAGGATGGCAACGACGTGACCCCTGAAAAGCTACGTCAAGTCCAACGTGAAAAGGGACTTCATGGTCGTAGCTTAGATGACCCTGAATCTTAAATAATGATTAAAAAGTTTGTTTTTTGGCACAACGATGCGAAAAACAAGCTTTTTTTATGAGCTAAAAAACCAACAACAAAGCATGAAAGCGATTGCCTATTTTTTCTAAAAGAGTTATAATGATAGTGATATAAGTTTATAGTAGCGCTAATATCTGTTCTAGTGAAAAGGAGAAGGTTATGATTAGGTTTGAGCATGTTTCTAAATATTATGGAGATAAAGAAGCGCTTTCAGATTTGCAGTTGACGATTGAAGACGGTGAAATTTTTGGTTTGATTGGGCATAATGGTGCTGGCAAGACGACGACTATTAGTATTTTGACGTCTATCATCGAGGCAAGCTATGGTGAGGTTTATGTGGACGATCTTTCTTTGTCTAAGCATAGAGATGTTATTAAGCATAAGATAGGCTATGTCCCAGATTCGCCCGATATGTTTCTCAACTTAACGGCACAGGAGTACTGGCAGTTTCTTGCCAATATCTATGGTGTAGCTAAGGAGCAATCAAAAGAGCGTATTGACCAGTTGGTAGATTTATTTGATTTATCTGAGCAACGCTATGAGGTGATTGATAGCTTTTCGCATGGTATGCGCCAAAAGGTTGTTATTATCGGTGCTTTAGTGTCCGATCCAGATATTTGGGTCTTAGACGAACCCTTGACAGGGCTTGATCCACAAGCGTCCTATGATTTAAAAGAAATGATGAAAGCCCACGCTAAAACAGGTAAATGTGTTCTTTTTTCAACCCATGTCTTAGCTGTTGCTGAGCAGTTGTGTGATCGCATTGCTATTTTAAAAGAGGGGAAGCTTATCTATGTAGGCACTGTTGAGGAGCTAAAAGACCAGCATCCAGATAAGGATCTTGAGACCATTTACTTAGAGATGGCAGGTCGTAAGGCTAAAGCAGAGGATTAGGAGGTCTCTTATGAACTGGTCAACTATTTTTGAACTCGTTAAAGTCAATATCCTCTACTCAAATGCGACAGCCTTAGCCAGTCTCCGTAAGAAACAGAAAAAGCGCCCTAAAGCTCATTTTTCTATCGCAAAGGCCATGATAAGACAACAAGTGCTGGGAATTATCTTAGTAACTGTTATTTACAGTTTCTTGTTTTGGGGGATTGATTATAGTCAACATACAGCTCTTTTTAGCCTGCAGATAGCCGTGTTGACGGCCCTAACAGTGTTGACAGGCTTTTCAACCATGTATAGCATCTTTTTTGATAGTGATGATATTAAGCGTTATGTTTATCTACCAGTTAAGCCTAGCGAGTTGTTTGTAGCTAAATTGATAGCTTCTTTGGGGATGACACTGGCTTATCTTATTCCTATTTTGCTCTTGTTTATCGTGGCTTATTGGCAGATAACGGCCAATATCTGGTCTTTGCTACTAGCTGTCCTTAATTTTTTACTCTTAGCTAGTGCTTCGATTAGTCTTTCGGTGATTCTGACACAAGGTATGGGAAGTTTGATTTTTCGTAGTCGTCATCGTAAGCGCATTAGCTCTATCATGACAGCAGTGGTGACTATAGGGAGCTTAATTCCTTTGATGTATCTCAACTTTACGATGGGTGAACGTACCGGTGCAGGGCTGGCAGGTGCCAAACACATCAGTCAGGGAGTAGAGGGACTGCCCTACTTTAAAGGCTTTTTATCTATTTTGGTAACACCTTTTAGTCTGGAGAGCCTTCTACATTATTGGTTAGGACTTTTAGTGAGTGCTCTTTTACTAGCTCTTATCGTCAGTTATATCATGCCACGCTATTATCATAATAGTCTTTATCAGCTGCCTAAAAATGCTTCTAAAAAGAAGGTAAAACAAGCTAGGGAGCGTAGCTTAAAGAAAGCTCTATGCTATCATCATTTCGCAACATTAGGACATGCTCCTTTAATTATTCAGACTTACGTCCTTCCTATGATTATAATCATATCAGGCCTGTTTCCCTTGCTTAACAATGGAGTTAATCCTTCTCTTTTAAGCAATCAATTTGTTGGTTTCTTTTTTGTCATGGGCTTGTTCATGGGTGCCATAATGATCTCACCTCAAAGTTTTTTAGGCGTAGCCATATCCTTAGAGAGGAATAATTATCTCTTCTTACGCAGCTTACCCCTTAACTTTAAAGTCTTTATCAAAGGTAAGTTTTGGACGGTTTTAGCCGTGCAGATCTTACCTGTTATGTTGTTAGTGGTTGGTGCGGCGGTTACGTTAGGCTTGTCTGTATGGCTGGTGCTGATGCTTCTTTTGGGAATGAGCTTATCAGCTGTGCTTCAAGGACAGTACATCTATGCTAGAGATTACAGGCTTCTGGATTTAAATTGGCAAGATGTGACCCAATTATTGACCAGAGGGTCATCTCAGTGGCTTACCTTTATCATCATGCTAGTTGAGCTGATTGTCGGAATAGGCGTGATGATAGCGATCGTATTTTTGACAATGAGCCTGCCTATATTGGCTAATGCCCTTATTTTTGTACTTAGTCTGATTGTATTTTTTGTCTTGCAATGGTGGCTTTATAAGCGCTTTTGGCGTCTTATTTCTTAAGAGGTTGGTCAATACCAACCTTTTTTAGTTAAGAGATGGCTGAAAAGAAGGCTTTATGCTATAATCGTTACATGAGACGAAATTTTGAACATGTAAAAAAACTAGTCATTAAGGTAGGGACAAGTTCTTTAGTTATGCCTAGTGGTAAAATCAATCTGGATAAAATTGACCGCTTAGCCTTTGTGATTGCTAGTCTGATGAATAAAGGGCTAGAGGTTATCTTAGTCTCCTCAGGAGCTATGGGCTTTGGCTTGGATGTGCTAAAGAGAGATAAGCGTCCGCAAGATATGGCAAAGCAACAAGCTGTCTCTAGCGTGGGACAGGTGGCTATGATGAGCTTGTACTCGCAGATTTTTTCGCATTATCAGACGCATGTATCACAGATTCTTTTGACAAGAGATGTGATTGAGTACCCCGAAAGTTTAAAAAATGTAACCAATGCTTTTGAGAGCTTACTTGCTATGCGTATCTTACCTATTGTCAATGAAAATGATGCTGTGAGTGTGGATGAGATGGACCACCAGACTAAGTTTGGAGACAATGACCGTCTGTCAGCTACGGTTGCTAAGATTACAGGGGCAGATCTTCTTATCATGCTCTCAGATATAGATGGGCTTTTTGATAAAAATCCTAATATCTACGATGATGCTAAACTTCGTAGTCATGTTTCGGTGATTACAGAGGCGATTTTAGAGTCTGCTGGTGGTGCAGGTAGTAAGTTTGGTACAGGGGGGATGTTAAGCAAGATTAAAAGTGCTCAGATGATGTTTGAGGATGGTAAAGAGATGGTTTTGATGAATGGTGCTGACCCTAGAGATATTTTGCGTGTCTTAGCTGGTGAGCAACTGGGGACTTATTTTGCACAGAAAAGAGAGACATCACGATGAAAACAATTACAGAAATGGGACAAAAGGCAAAGGCAGCTAGTTTTGATTTAGCCGCTTTGGGCAGTCAAGCTAAAAATGCAGCATTAGTGCAACTTGCCAAGGATTTACTGAAAGAAGAATCCTATATCTTGGCTGAAAACGCTAAAGATTTACAACAATCGATAGAACACGGTATTTCAGATATTATGCGTGATCG
The DNA here is from genome assembly GCF_047290665.1 of Streptococcus lishijunsis. Lineage (NCBI taxonomy): Bacteria > Bacillati > Bacillota > Bacilli > Lactobacillales > Streptococcaceae > Streptococcus > Streptococcus lishijunsis. The sequence goes on from NZ_JBLBUC010000002.1 coordinate 142,223, forward strand.
CCTAGCTCTTAATCATGAGCGTCTGCTTTTAATTGCAAAAGGTGTGGAGCAGGTAGCCAAGCTTAGTGACCCTATTGGGCAGGTGATTAAAGGCTATACTAATAGTGATGGTTTGAAGATTGTCCAAAAGCGCGTGCCTTTAGGCGTGATTGCTATGATTTTTGAGAGTCGTCCCAATGTATCTGTGGATGCTTTTAGCCTTGCTTTTAAAACAGGCAACGCCATTATCCTACGAGGGGGGCGTGATGCGATACATTCTAATACAGCTCTTGTGCAGGTGATGAGACAGAGCTTAGAGAGACAAGGCTTTAATCCAGATGCGGTGCAATTGGTAGAAGACACTAGTCATAAACAAGCCAAAGAGCTGATGTGTGCTGTTGATTATGTTGATGTTTTGATTCCAAGAGGCGGTAAGACCTTAATTGAGACGGTTAAGGAAAAAGCTAAGGTTCCTGTTATTGAGACGGGTGTAGGTAATGTCCATATCTATGTGGATGAGTATGCGAATCTTGATATGGCGACTTCTATTGTGGTCAATGCCAAAACGCAGCGTCCAAGTGTATGTAATGCCGCAGAGAGTCTGGTGGTACATGCTAAGGTTGCCGAGCGCTTTTTACCGATGCTTGAAAAAGCTATCAATGTGGTTCATCCTGTCGCTTTTCGTGCAGATGAGCGTTCGCTGCTCTTTTTAGAGAATGCTTCTTTAGCCAGTGACGATGATTATGCTTGTGAATTTTTAGATTATATCATGTCGGTCAAGACGGTTGATAGCATTGATGAGGCCATTGATTGGGTTAATCATTATAGTAGTCATCACTCTGAGGCTATCGTTACAGATAATCTCCAACATGCTGAGCGTTTTCAAGATAGTGTTGATGCCGCGGCTGTCTATGTCAATGCTTCGACTCGCTTTACAGATGGTTATGTTTTTGGGTTGGGAGCAGAGATTGGTATCTCAACACAAAAAATGCATGCTAGAGGCCCTATGGGGCTAGAAGCGCTGACTAGCAGTAAATTTTATATCACTGGAAATGGTCAGATTAGACAGTAGCATGGTGCGATTTCCTGTTTAAAGGGAATCGCTTTTTCGTTTATCCTTTAGCAAAATTATGATACAATAAAAGTTATGACTAACGAATTTAAACACGTCACTGTTTTATTAAAAGAAACGGTTGATATGCTTGATATAAAGCCAGATGGTGTATATGTAGATGCTACCTTAGGTGGCGCTGGGCATAGCAGCTACCTTTTGTCAAAGCTCAGTGATAAGGGGCACCTCTATGCTTTTGACCAAGACCAAACTGCTATTACACATGCCAAAAAGCGTCTTAGCTCTTATGTGGATAAGGGACAGGTGACTTTTATTAAAGCCAATTTTAGATATTTGCGTGAGGAACTTTTGGCGCATGGAGTGGATGAGATTGATGGCATTATTTATGATTTGGGTGTCTCTAGCCCACAATTAGACCAAAGAGAGCGCGGTTTTTCTTACAAGAAGGATGCTCCGCTTGATATGCGCATGAATCGTGACCAAGATTTAGATGCCTATGAGGTAGTCAATCACTATGACTACAATCGTCTGGTGAGCCTTTTTTTCAAATACGGTGAGGATAAGTACGCTAAGCAAGTGGCTAGAAAGATTGAAACCTATCGAAAAGACAAGCCTATCGAGACGACAACAGAGCTTGCTGACATCATCAAATCAGCTAAACCCGCTAAGGAGCTCAAGAAAAAAGGGCATCCAGCCAAGCAGATTTTTCAAGCTTTGCGTATTGAGGTCAATGACGAATTGGGTGCGGCAGATGAATCTATCCAAGCGGCAATTGATTTATTGGCTGTGGATGGGCGCATCTCTGTGATAACCTTTCATTCTTTGGAAGATCGTTTGACTAAGCAACTCTTTAAAGCGGCCTCAAGTCTTGATGTCCCTAAAGGTTTGCCTTTTATTCCAGAAGATAAATTGCCAAAACTAGAGCTAATCAATCGTAAACCGATTGTTGCTAGTCAAGAAGAGTTGCTGGCTAATCATCGCTCCCACTCAGCTAAGCTGCGTGTTGCTAGAAAAATGCGAAAGTAAGGTAGAATGTTATGACGGATGATAAAAAACATAAAGAAGCGCTGTCGTCTGTTTTGCAGCGCAGGCTAAGGACATTTTCCAGTATCGAAAAGGCCTTTTATGCTAGCATTATTGTGACGGCTATTGTCTTATCAGTGGGGATTATTTTTTTACAGAGTTATCACTTACAGCAAAGACAGCAAATCTCACATCTCAATAGTCAGATTGCTAAAAAGCAGACAGAGTATGATAATGCCAAGCAAGAAGTCAATGAACTCACAACCAGAGAGCGTGTCAGCGGTATTGCTACCAGTGCTGGATTGTCCAACAATACTGGAAATATTCAAAAGGTGGAGTAGCCTATGAAACGTAACCGTTTTTTAAGATATGTGATTAAAGACCGCAAATCGCCTCAAAAAAATCGAGAACGTGTCGGGCAAAATCTGATGATTTTAGCTGTTGCGCTCTTCTTTATTTTTGTGATTAATTTTGTGGTGATTATCGGTACAGACAGTAAGTTTGGACATGATTTATCTGCTGAGGCGAGTCAAGTTTATCGAAAGGTTGTCAAGGTCCAAGCTAAACGTGGCACTGTTTATGATAGAGATGGCAATCCCATCGCTGAGGATGCTTCCACTTATACTATCTACGCTATTATTTCTAAGGATTATAAGGATACCAATGGGAACAAGCTCTATGTGGAGCCTTCCCAGTATGATACAGTAGCGACTATACTCAATGAGCAGCTTGGTATTGAAAAGAGCGATGTCTTAAAGCAGCTAAAGCAAGATGGACTTTTTCAGGTTTCTTTTGGCGTTAAGGGAAAAGGCATTTCCTATACGACGATGACTGCTATCAAAGAAGCCATGGATTCTGCTGGTATCAAGGGAATTGGCTTTGAGACCAATCCAGGACGTACCTATCCTAATGGTATTTTTGCCTCACAATTTATCGGTTTTGCCCAGCTCCAAGAAGATGAGACAGGTAATCATCTGGTGGGGACAACAGGGCTTGAGGCGTCTTTAAACACCATTTTATCAGGTGAGGATGGGCAAATTACCTATGAAAAAGATAGCAACGGTAATGTCCTTTTAGGCTCTATTATCAGCTCACAACCAGCTGTCAATGGTAAGGATGTTTATACGACCTTGTCTGAGCCCTTGCAGACGCTACTAGAAGGACAGATGGATGCTTTTCAAGCTAGTGTCAAGGCAAAGAATGTGACAGCTACCTTGGTCAATGCTAAGACTGGTGAAATCCTTGCGACTTCTCAGCGTCCTACTTATAACCCTACTGATATCCAAGGCTACAATGATCTGGACAATAAAAATGACCTGCTTTATCAAACTTATTTTGAGCCTGGCTCAACCATGAAAGTGATGACCTTGGCGTCAGCTATCGATGCAGGTGTCTTTAATACGACGGAGTATTATTATAGCGATAAGTACGAAGTAGAGGATGTCACAGTACGTGACTGGGATGTCAATGAAGGGCGAACAGAAGGACTTTATATGAATTTCCCTCAAGGTTTTGCCCATTCTAGTAATGTCGGGATGTCTATTCTTGAAGATAAGATGGGAAATGACAAATGGTTTAGCTATCTATCTAAGTTTCGCTTTGGTTATCCGACACGCTTTGGCATGTTAAATGAAGATGCTGGGCTCTTTCCAGTGCTAAACAATGTTAACGGCACGATGACCTCTTTTGGTCAGGCTATTGGGGTAACACGTGTCCAAATGCTACGAGCTTTCTCAGCAGTAGCTAACAACGGTGTGATGTTGGAGCCTCAGTTTATTAAGAGTATTTACGACCCAAATAACGAGACTAGCCGTAGTGCTACTAGTGAGGTTGTCGGCAAGCCTGTGTCTGCGGATGCAGCCAGTCAGACACGTGATTATATGGTCAGTGTGGGTACAGATACCGTATTTGGCACTTTGGTCTATAAGGGAGAACCTATCATTCAAGTCGGTAACGAAAGTGTTGCTGTCAAATCAGGGACAGCACAGATTGCAGAAAATGGGGCTTATTTGACAGGAAGAAACGATACCATCAATTCTGTCATTGCCATGGTTCCCTCAGATGACCCTGAATTTATGATGTATGTTACCGTCCAGCAACCTGAAAACTGGCTTGGTACAGAATGGTCAACTCTCTTTAATCCTGTGCTTGAGCAGGCGATGGCCATGAAAGAGACCCTCAATACCTCAACTGTCAAAGAGAGCCCATCATCGCGTTATCAATTAGCCAATGTTATCGGTGATAATCCAGGCTCAACAGCGGTTGTCTTGCGTCAAAACTTAGTGCAACCTGTTATTTTAGGTAATGGTAGTAAGATTACCAAAGTCTCTAAAAAAGCGGGTAGCCAATTGGCAGAAAATGAGCAGATTTTACTCTTGACGAATAAGGTAAGCGAACTACCTGATATGTATGGATGGACCAAGAAAAATGTCGAGACCTTTGCCAAATGGATGGGCATTGAGGTGACCTACAAGGGTAAAAAATCAGGAACTGTAACCAAGCAAAGCGTGGATACAGGAAAAGATATTAAAAAGGTGAAAAAAATAACAATAACATTAGGAGACTAATATGACAATCAGTTTACTGGCAGGTGTGATTGCCTTTCTATTGACGGTTTTTGCTATGCCACGCTTTATATCGTACTACCAGTTGAAAAAAATTGGTGGGCAGCAGATGCGAGAAGATGTCAAACAACACTTAGCAAAGGCAGGAACACCTACGATGGGTGGGACCGTCTTTTTGGCAGTTGCCATTGTTGTGGGACTACTCTTTAGCCTTTTTGGAAAAGCGCCTTTAGGAGCATCGTTAGGGATTTTACTTGTCGTCTTGATTTACGGTATTATCGGGTTTTTAGATGACTTTTTAAAAATCTTCCGTCAAATCAACGAAGGACTTACCCCTTGGCAAAAGATGAGTTTGCAGATTATTGCAGGATTGCTCTTTTACTTTATTCATGTCAAACCTAGTGGGACTGATGCGGTCAATATCTTTGGTTATCAATTGCATTTGGGGATTTTATACCTACTGTTTGTCCTTTTCTGGGTTGTCGGCTTTTCAAATGCGGTCAATTTGACAGATGGTATTGATGGTTTAGCGTCAATTTCAGTTGTGATTAGTTTGAGTGCTTATGGTGTGATCGCTTTTGTCCAAAAGCAATTTGATGTCTTAATTGTCATTGCAACCATGATTGGGGCCTTGTTAGGATTCTTTGTCTTTAATCACAAACCCGCCAAGGTCTTTATGGGTGATGTTGGAAGCCTTGCGTTAGGGGCAATGCTTGCTGCTATCTCGATTGCTCTTCGTCAAGAATGGACGCTACTGTTGATTGGTTTTGTCTATGTCTTTGAGACATTTTCAGTAATGCTACAAGTCACTTACTTTAAATACACTAAGAAAAAGGCAGGTGAAGGCAAGCGTATCTTTAGGATGACACCTTTCCATCATCACTTAGAGCTAGGTGGCTTAACAGGTAAAGGGGCGACTTGGAGCGAGTGGAAGGTCGATGGCTTTTTATGGGCTGTTGGAGCTATTATGTCTCTTGTGACCTTAGCGATCCTTTATCTATAAGAAAAAGAGTATGGGTAAGAGCCCATCTCTTTTTAGTTGGCTTTTTGCTTTTAGGGGGCAAAACATGCTATAATGAGTAGAAAGAAAACAAAGAGAGAGACTTATGACTTTTAGAGATTTTAATGTAAAACCTTATATCCAAGAAGCTTTGGATGCCCTAAACTTTGTCAATCCAACCCCTGTTCAACAAAAATTGATTCCTATTGTGCGCTCAGGTCGGGACTTGGTTGGCGAATCAAAGACAGGCTCTGGTAAGACCCATACGTTTTTGATACCTGTCTTTGAGCAGCTTGAAGAAGAGAGACAAGAAGTACAGGTCGTCATAACAGCGCCTAGTCGTGAATTAGCGACCCAAATCTATCAGGCAGCAAAGCAGATAGCCAATCATTCAGATAAGCCTATTCGTCTGGCTAATTACGTGGGAGGGACTGACAAGCAACGTCAGCTAGACAAGCTGCAATCAGCCCAACCTCAGATTGTTATAGGGACACCTGGACGTATTTACGACCTAGTCGCCTCAGGTGATTTAGACATCCATAAGGCAAGAACATTTGTTGTCGATGAGGCTGACATGACCATGGACATGGGCTTTTTAGACACGGTGGATAAGATAGCCTCTCGTCTGCCAAAAGAAGTGCAAATCTTAGTCTTCTCAGCTACCATTCCTCAAAAATTACAGCCCTTTTTGAAAAAATATTTGACTAATCCTGTTATTGAAAAAATCAAGACACAGACCATTATCGCAGATACGATTGATAACTGGCTTGTCTCGACAAAGGGACGTGATAAAAATGCGCAGATATTGGCGATTTCAAAGACCTTACAGCCTTTTTTGGCGATGATTTTTGTCAATACCAAGGAGCGTGCAGACGAACTACACAGTTATTTGTTACATCAAGGTCTAAAAGTAGCTAAAATACACGGCGGTGTTGCCCCACGTGAGCGTAAGCGCCTGATGAATCAAGTTAAAAACTTAGATTTTGAGTATATTGTTGCCACAGACTTAGCCGCACGTGGTATTGATATTGAAGGGGTCAGTCATGTCATCAATGATAGTATCCCACAAGACCTTTCCTTTTTTGTTCACCGAGTAGGACGTACAGGACGAAATGGTCTTTCGGGTGTAGCGATTACCCTTTATCAACCAAGTGATGATTCGGACATTCGTGAGTTGGAAAAAATGGGTATCCGTTTTGTCCCTAAAGTCTTAAAAGACGGTGAATTTCAAGAGACTTATGATAGAGATCGCAGAGCACAGCGTGAAAAATCGTATCAAAAATTAGATACCGAAATGATAGGTCTTGTCAAAAAGAAAAAGAAAAAAATCAAGCCAGGCTACAAGAAAAAAATTCAGTGGAAGGTTGATGAAAAACGTCGTAAAGAGCGTCGTGCCGCCAATCGTGCGAAGGGACGTGCTGAACGTAAGGCAAAACGTCAAACCTTTTAGGCGACCAAAAGAGCTAATCAGTAGCTCTTTTTTAGTGTGATAGCCTTTAGTTATAACCTTGATAAAAAAGCTCTATTAGGCAAGAGCAAAAAAACGTGTTACACTAGCTATAAAGACTATAAGAAAGTTGGAAATAGCGATGAAACGTTGGAGACAATTAGCCTTCTTGTTAGGACTTGTAGCAGTTCTAGGGACTTCTTTAGCGGCGAGTGCCGACAGTAAAAAGACAGTAGTGGTGGCAACTGATTTAGACACAGCCCCTTTTACTTATAAAAAAGGCAAAAGTTTTAAAGGATATGATATTGATGTTGTCAAGGCGATTTTTAAGGGGTCTGATTATAAAGTGACCTTTAAAACGGTTGCTTTTGATAGTATTACGGTTGGTATAGATGCTGGTAAATATGATATTGGGGCCAATGACTATGGTTACAATGATGAGCGTGCCAAACGTTATTTGTTTTCAGAGCCTTTATCTAAGTCAAACTTTGCTGTTGTTTCAGCAAAAGGAAAGTCATATAGCTCCTTAGATGAGTTGTCAGGCAAGACGACAGCTGCTATGTCAGGGACAAACTATGTTCAAGTGTTAGAAAATTGGAATAAAGAACACCCAGACAAAAAACCAATTACCATAAACTATGTTGATGGTACCTCAGGTGTGGTTAGTCGTTTGAAAGATATTGAAACAGGCAAGATTGACTTTATTTTATACGATGCTATCTCAGCGTCTTACATTGTCAAAGATCAAGGGATGGATCTTACAGTGACCAATCTAAAAGATGATTTAGGTGGTCAGACAGAGGGCTTGGAGTATCTCCTTTTTGCCAAAACGGAAAAAGGTGAGGAATTAAAGGCTTTTGCTGATAAGCGTATTAAGGCTTTAAAAGAAGACGGTACGTTGAAAAAGCTCAGCCAAAAATACTTTGGTGGCGACTATGTCTCAGGTATTGACAACTAATACATTAAAAAAGCTATCTTGTGATAGCTTTTTCTTATCACGGTGATAGAGGAAAAATATTTTACAAAGATGACATGAAGGTGCTACAATAAACTAAATATTTTACAAATCTTATCCTAAGGTGCTACAATAAACGAATAATATGATAAACAAGGAAAAGGAGATAGCAAATGCAGGTATATATAGCCTCTACTTGGGCTTGGTATGAAGCCTTGATGGAGCATATCCCATCAGGTAAGACCTTTAGCTTACGTGCCGTATTTAACGGTATTCCAGAAATTCTAGGGCGCTTACCCGTAACGCTTAGTCTGACGTTTTTTGGTGCCCTGTTTGGCTTGTTATTAGCCCTTTTGTTTGCTATTGTAAAAATCAATCGCACTAAAATTCTCTACCCTATTCAAGCTGTGTTTGTGAGCTTTTTGAGAGGGACACCGATTTTAGTACAGTTGATGCTAACTTACTATGGCATTCCCCTCTTTTTAAACTATCTCAATAAACGCTATGGCTTTGATTGGAATGTCAATGCTATCCCAGCGGAAGTCTTTGCCATTGCGGCCTTTGCTTTTAACGAAGCGGCCTACACCAGTGAGACCCTGCGGGCAGCTATTCAAGCTGTCAATGACGGTGAAATCGAAGCGGCTAAGAGTTTGGGGATGACCTCAAGCCAGATTTATCGACGTGTGATTATTCCAAATGCTGCTGTCATTGCGACTCCTACGCTTATCAATAGTCTTATCGGTCTAACCAAAGGAACCTCTCTAGCCTTTAACGCTGGTATCGTAGAGATGTTTGCAGAAGCTAAGATTTTAGGAGGCTCTGATTACCGTTATTTTGAGCGCTTTATCTCAGTTGCCTTGGTTTACTGGGTGATTAGTATTATTTTTGAGCGTATTGGTAGTTTTGTGGAACACAAAATGGCGATTAAAAGTCCAGATAGGATTACAGATGATATTGACAATGCAGGAGGTGTTCGTTAATGATTCAAATCAACCATTTAACAAAATCATTTTCTGGTCAAAAGGTGCTAGATGATATTAGCCTTGACATCAAAAAAGGGGATGTTATTGCCTTGGTCGGCGCTTCTGGTGCAGGTAAATCAACCTTTTTACGTAGTCTCAATTATTTAGAAGAGCCTGATTCAGGTACGATTACAATTGATGATTTTTCGGTTGATTTTAAGACTATCACCAAAGATGAGGTACTACGTTTACGACGTAAACTCGCCATGGTCTTTCAGCAATTCAATCTTTTTGAGCGTCGTACTGCACTGGATAATGTCAAGGAAGGGCTAAAAATCGTAAAAAAAATGTCTGACGAAGAAGCTAGCGCTATTGCCAAAGAAGAGCTAGCAAAAGTAGGCTTATCTGATCGCGAAAACCACTACCCTCGTCATCTCTCAGGTGGTCAAAAACAGCGTGTGGCTATTGCTAGAGCCTTAGCTATGAAACCTGATGTACTGTTATTAGATGAGCCGACTTCAGCGCTTGATCCAGAGCTAGTCGGTGAGGTGGAAAAAGCGATTGCTAACGCTGCAAAGCAAGGTCAAACGATGGTTCTTGTCAGCCATGATATGAATTTTGTCTATCAAGTAGCCGATAAAGTGCTTTTTTTAGAAAAAGGGCATATTCTTGAGGCAGGGACACCAGATGAAATTTTTAATCATCCTAAGGAAGAGCGCACACGAGAATTTTTTGCTAGTTATGCCAAAACCTATGTTTAATTCATGACTTTTTGATATAATGAAAGAACATATCGTAAGGTTGAGATCTGATCCCAACCTTTTTTGAGACGAATGCTATTGACAAGGTAGGTTGTAAAAAATAAAGCATGTTTTTTCAAATGGTTCAATTTTATGGTTTGGGGCTCTTGTGTTCTTTTGTGAGTGTTGTTTTTTGTAATCTCATATGGCTTTTGATTCGTATGCGTTTAGAAAAGGATAAGACATTTAAAGAGCGCCAATCCTTTTTATATGACATGACAATTATTACCGTGATTACGGTGCCCATATTAGCTTTTGCCTTTGCCACGGTCTTTATCATGCTGAGAGCGTAATAGTTGGGGAATTGCCTTATTTAAGCTATAATAAGCTTAGTATAAAGCGATTTTGAGTGCTTTAGGGAGCTTTTAATCCAAAGGAGAATGACAATGTACGATACACTTATTATTGGTTCAGGTCCAGCAGGTATGACAGCTGCTCTTTATGTAGCTAGATCTAATCTAAAAGTTGGTATTATCGAGCAAGGAGTACCAGGCGGTCAGATGAATAATACCTTTGAAATTGAAAATTATCCAGGCTATGAGCATATCTCTGGTCCAGAATTGTCCATGAAAATGTATGAACCTCTTGAAAAATTCAAGGTGGATAATATCTATGGGATTGTCCAGACTATCGAGGATAAGGGAGCTGTGAAAAAAGTCATCACAGAAGATGCTGTCTATGAAGCTAAGACGATCATTTTAGCGACTGGTGCCAAATACCGTCTTTTAGGTGTCACAGGCGAAGAGGAATTTACTAGTCGTGGGGTATCATACTGTGCGGTGTGTGATGGAGCTTTCTTTCGTGATCAAGACCTTTTAGTGGTTGGAGGCGGTGATTCGGCCGTTGAAGAAGCGATTTATCTGACCCAGTTTGCTAAAAGTGTGACGATCATTCATCGTAGAGATGAGCTCCGTGCTCAAAAAATCTTACAAGACCGTGCCTTTTCAAATCCTAAGATTTCGTTCATTTGGGATTCTGTGGTTAAGGAAATCAAGGGAGATGCTATTAAGGTCAGCGGTGTTACTATTGAAAATGTTAAAACAGGTGACCTCTCTGAAAGAGCCTTTGGTGGTATTTTTATCTACGTTGGTATGAATCCTGTCTCAAGTATGGTAGCTGATTTGGGGATCTGCGATAAGGACGGCTGGATTGTGACAGATACACAGATGAAGACAGAGCGACCAGGGATTTTCGCTATTGGCGATGTGCGTCAAAAAGAGCTACGTCAAATTACCACTGCAGTTGGTGACGGCGCTATTGCTGGTCAGGGTGTTTACCATTACATTACCGAACATAGTTAATCAAAGAGTCTGAGCTAGCTCAGGCTTTTTTGAATCGCTATTTTGCCAAAAAAGTCACAAAGTTCCGATTTTAGTCCTAAAGTGTGGTATAATGGTAGGCATAATAAGGACGAGGAGTTTGTATGTTTCAAGATGACAGTTTGACCTTGCATACTGATTTGTATCAGATTAACATGATGCAGGTTTATTTTGAGCAGGGAATTCATAACAAAAAAGCTGTTTTTGAAGTTTATTTCAGAAAAGAGCCTTTTAAAAATGGTTATGCCGTGTTTGCAGGTTTGGAGCGTATTGTTGACTACTTACAACAGTTACAGTTTACAGAAAGTGACCTAGCTTACCTAAAAGAAGAGGGCTATCCAGATGATTTTCTAGCTTATCTGAGAGATTTAGAGATGTGCTTGTCTGTACGCTCTGCTAGAGAAGGTGATTTAGTCTTTGCTAATGAACCTATCGTGCAGATCGAAGGTCCTCTGGCTCAGTGTCAGTTGGTTGAAACGGCGATTTTAAATATCGTTAATTTTCAGACTTTAGTAGCGACTAAGGCAGCCCGCATTCGCTCTGTTATTGATGATGAGCCTTTGTTAGAATTTGGAACAAGGCGCGCACAAGAGATGGATGCGGCTCTTTGGGGGGCGCGTGCAGCTGTTATTGGCGGAGCCAATGCTACATCAAACGTGAGAGCTGGTAAGCGTTTTGGGATTCCTATATCTGGTACACACGCGCACGCACTGGTTCAGACATTTGGTGATGATTATGAAGCCTTTAAAGCTTATGCCAAAACGCATAAGGACTGTGTCTTTTTGGTAGATACTTACGATACACTTCGAGTGGGGGTTCCGAACGCTATTCGTGTGGCTAAAGAAATGGGAGACAAGATAAACTTTTTGGGTGTCCGTCTTGATTCTGGGGATTTGGCTTATCTGTCTAAAAAAGTCCGTCAACAACTGGATGAGGCAGGCTTTACAGAAGCAAAAATTTATGCCTCAAATGACCTTGATGAAAATACCATCTTGAACCTTAAGATGCAAAAAGCTAAGATTGATGTCTGGGGGGTTGGGACAAAGCTGATTACAGCTTACGATCAGCCTGCTCTAGGAGCTGTCTACAAAATTGTCTCCATCGAAAACGATGCAGGGGAGATGATAGATACCATCAAGCTCTCAAATAATGCTGAGAAGGTCTCGACTCCAGGTAAAAAACAAGTCTGGCGTATCACAAGTTTGGCAAAAGGTAAGTCTGAGGGAGACTATATTACCTTTGCAGATAGTGATGTTAGTGAGTTAGACGAGATAGAGATGTTTCATCCAACCTACACTTATATCAATAAGACGGTCAAGGATTTTGAAGCGGTGCCTTTGTTAGTCGATATTTTTGACCAAGGAAAACTCGTTTATGACCTGCCTAGTCTGACAGATATCAAGGCTTATGCTAGACGTGCCTTTGATAACCTCTGGGATGAGTACAAGCGTGTGCTCAACCCGCAAGATTACCCTGTTGATTTAGCACGCGATGTCTGGCAAAATAAGATGGATTTGATTGACCGTATCCGAAAAGAAGCTTACGAAAAAGGAGATGTCAAATGACCTTACAAGACAGCATTATAGAACAATTAGGTGTTAAGCCTAGCATTGATCCAAAAGAAGAAATCGAGAAATCTATCGTCTTTTTAAAAGAGTATATGCGAAAACATCCTTTTTTAAAAAACTATGTTTTAGGGATTTCTGGAGGGCAAGATTCAACCTTATCTGGTCGTCTAGCACAACTAGCCATAGAAGAGCTCCGTGATGAGACAGGTGATGAGGCTTATCAATTTGTCGCCATTCGCTTGCCTTATGGTATTCAAGCTGATGAGGATGACGCTAGACGTGCGCTAGATTTTATCAAACCTGATGTTAGTCTGACGATCAATATCAAAGAGGCTGTGGATGCTCAAGTCAAAGCTTTGCAAGAAGCAGGTCTTAGTGTGTCAGACTTTAATAAAGGGAATATCAAAGCACGCCAACGCATGATTAGTCAATATGCGGTAGCAGGTGAGCTGTCAGGCGCTGTGATCGGTACGGATCATGCCGCTGAAAATATCACAGGCTTTTTCACTAAATTTGGTGACGGTGGTGCAGATATTTTGCCTATCTTTAGACTTAATAAACGCCAAGGTAAGCAACTCTTAGCCGAGCTTGGGGCTGATAAGGCTCTCTATGAAAAAGTTCCTACGGCTGACCTTGAAGAAGACAAGCCAGGTCTAGCGGATGAAGTGGCACTAGGGGTTAGCTATGAGGCTATTGATGATTACTTAGAAGGTAAGACTATCTCAGACAAAGACAAGGCGATTATAGAGACTTGGTGGCAAAAAGGGCAGCATAAACGTCATCTGCCGATTACTATTTTTGATGATTTTTGGAAATAAAAAGCAGGATAATCTTATCCTGTTTTTTTGATATCAGCTAAAAGAGACTTTAGCTGTAGCCAACTAGCGCTTGAAAAATCTTTAGAAAGGTCTATAATAGAAGTAATCGCTCTTAAGGAGGAAAACCTTAAGGCAAACAAAGGAGGTCTCTATGTCAGAATTAAACCAAGCATTTACAGATAAGCTGTACCAAGCTTACGAACAAAATAGTCACTATCGTGCCATGGAAAATGCCATTACACATAATGGTCTATTAACATCGCTTGAGACACGTCAGAGCGCAGTTGAAAATGATTATACCTTTTCTATTGACGTGACCGAAGATGACGTTTCAAACCAAAAACAATCTGGTCGTTGCTGGATGTTTGCAGCACTAAATACATTTCGTCACAAGATGATTAGTGATTTGAAGCTTGAACAGTTTGAGTTATCCCAAGCTCATACCTTTTTCTGGGATAAATACGAAAAATCAAATTGGTTTTTAGAGCAAATTATAGCAACAGCCGATCAAGACCTTCACAGTCGTAAGGTGAAATTTTTGCTAGATGTGCCACAGCAAGATGGTGGACAGTGGGATATGGTTGTTTCTTTATTTGAGAAATACGGCGTTGTCCCTAAATCAGTCTATCCAGAATCAGTAGCATCAAGTAATAGTCAACAATTGAATCAATATCTTAATAAGTTATTACGCCAAGATGCTCAAATTCTCCGTGATATGATAGCCAGTGGTGCTGAGCATAAGGCTGTTGAAGCAAAGAAAGAAGACCTTCTTCAAGACATCTTTAACTTTTTAGCGATGACTTTAGGTTTGCCACCACGTCGTTTTGATTTTGCTTATCGTGACAAAGATAAGGTCTATCATAAAGAAACGGCTATTAGCCCGCAAGAGTTTTACAGTAAGTATGTTAATTTGAAACTAGATGATTATGTTTCTATTATCAATGCACCAACTGCTGATAAACCTTACGGAAAATCCTACACTGTGGAATTACTAGGCAATGTCGTTGGTAGTCGTCCTGTTAAATACCTCAATCTTGAGATGGAGCGTTTTAAAGAGCTAGCTATTGCTCAACTAAAGAGTGGTGAGAGCATTTGGTTTGGTTCTGATGTTGGTCAATCAAGTGACCGTAAATCAGGTGTGATGGCTACAAATACCTATGACTTTAAATCAGGTATGGATATTGATTTGATCCAAGACAAGGCCGGACGTCTTGATTACAGTGAGAGTTTGATGACACATGCTATGGTATTGACAGGTGTTGACCTTGATGCTGATGGCAAACCACTCAAATGGAAAGTTGAAAATTCTTGGGGAGACAAGGTTGGCCAAAAAGGTTATTTTGTGGCTTCAGATAGCTGGATGGATGAGTACACTTATCAAATCGTTGTCAGAAAAGAATTTCTCAGTGAAGAAGAACTGGCTGCCTATGATGCGGCTCCAACGGTGTTAGCGCCTTGGGATCCTATGGGAGCTTTGGCAAGTAAATAATAAAAAAACGACCATTGGTCGTTTTTTTATTATGGGTTTGTACTATTGTTAGTATCAGGGGCAAAATCGTCTTCAAAACGAGAGGAATGCTCTTCTTCAAAATCATTGTCTTCTGGACTGCTTGAAGAGGTCTGAGTTCTTGAGGATGAAGAAGTCGATTCGCTACTGGTGCTTGTCTCGTCTGTCTCTTCTTCCTCGCTACTTGTACTACTTGAGGATGAAGAGGGTAGATAAGTACTATAACTACTTGCTTGGTTGAGGTAGTTAGTCCCAGTACCTGTAAGATAGAGATAACCACCGCTTCGATAAAGCCCAGTAGGCATTGTAAAGTCTGAGCTATAACCATTTGTCAGATAGGTCATCATAGAGCGATAAACATCTGCTGCGACGTTAAGTCCGTCTCCATAGATTGGTGTGAGACGGTTTTTATAGCCAGTCCAAACAGCCATAGCGTACTGGTTAGTATAGCCGACGAAGTTTTCATCAGGAGCCATAGTACCAACAACGCTATTGTAGATGCCTGTTTCACTTTCGATTTGAGCGAGCTCATCATCGCTATAGTTAGATGTTCCTGTCTTACCAGCTTGGATAACACCGTTGATAGCTGCGCGTGTCCCTGTACCATAGGTAAGAACCGTTTTAAGCATATCAGTCATCATATAAGCAGTTGTCGCACTCATCGCTTGGCTACCTTCGGCTTCGTAGGTTTCACTAGTACCATCACTAAAATCAATTTTATTGATGTATTGTGGTTTGTAGTAGGTGCCACCATTAGCCAGGGCTGCGTAGGCTGCGGCCATTTTTTCTGAGCTTGCGCCGTATTTTTGAGAGCTGTCACTTGTGTTACTTGAGATGGCGTTTGAGTAGTGCATCTCAGGATAGTCAATGCCTAAGCCGTTTAGGAATTTTAAGGCGTAATCAAGTCCAGCTGCTTCTAAGGCTCGAACGGCAGGGATATTACGGGATTGTTGGATAGCTGTTTGCATAGTCATCCACCCCATATACTGACGATCCCAGTTGTAGATTTGCGTGCTTGTTCCAGGCCAGTAATAAACAGAGTCATTCAAGCGTTGTGCTGTTGATGTGTAAGCACCGCTTTCAATAGCTGGCGCATAATCTGTGATAGGCTTCATCGTTGAGCCCCAGTCGCGATCGGTAAGGACTGCTTGGTTGGTTCCAAAAGAGACGTTGGTGTCTTGATTTCGACTACCTAATTGTGCGATGACTTTACCGTTTGTGACATCGATGACGGTTGAGGCGACTTGCATATCATCATCTGGATAAGCCACATAGACGTCACTATTGTAGATGTCATAGAGTTGTTGTTGTGCTTCTGGAATGACATTGGTATAGACTTTAAGCCCTGCTGTAAAGATGTCTTGACCTGTTTTTTCCTTGACTTGCTCAATGACTTGTTTTAAGTAATTATCCATGTATTTAGGATAACTTGTCGTCTCTTGTAGCTCTTGTAGGCCATCTGTGATAGGAGTAGCAATCGCTTGATCATATTCTTCTTTAGTGATATTGCCATCTTGATACATTTCAGATAAGACTGTATCACGACGTGTTTGAGCAGCTTCTGGTTGGTCATAAGGATTGTATTGACTAGGTGCTTGAGGGATACCAGCCAAGAGAGCCAATTGGGCTATGGAGAGTTCTTTTAGCTCTTTACCATAGTAGGATTTGGCTGCCGTTTGCATACCGTAGTTACCATTACCCATATACACTTTGTTGATGTAGAAGGTTAAAATCTCTTCTTTAGTGTATTTGCGCTCCATCTGAATGGCAAGCCAGACTTCCTGAATTTTACGCTTTAAGGTCTGGTCGGACTCTTTAGTCGAGAAGTAAGCTAGCTTTATGAGCTGTTGATCAAGAGTAGAGCCCCCTTGAGTGCTTGAGCTAGTCAAGTTGTGCCAAGCAGCTCCTAAAATACGATAGACATCAACCCCTCTATGCTTGAAGAAACGCTTGTCTTCGATAGAGGTGATCGCTTCAACAAGCTTGACAGGGATAGTGTCTGTGTTGACGTTTTCACGCTTTTCAGAGCCTAAGTCAGCTATTAGATTGTTATTAGCATCATAGACCAGGCTGGAATTGGATGATTTGAGTGCTTCTTCAGAGAGCTTAGGTGCTTTTACAGCATAGTAAGCAAAGAAAAGACCACCAGCAATCACTCCTATAATAAAGAGACTGACAAGAGCACTTAAGCCATATTTCAGCCATTTGAATACTGTTGTTTTAATGATAATCACCGCCTAAAATAAATGTTCTTCCACAATATCTAAGTAAGGAACTTGTGGATACGCTCCTAAGCCAATCTTAAATCCATTTTTTTTGATATAATCAAGAGGCATGGATTTGCTACCATAATCACGCTGGTAAAAGCGAATGAGGGCACTTGCTGGCAGGAGATAGGTTTCTTTCAAGGTTGAAAAGTGCAAAAGCACAAAACATATACCATCTTGCTCTAACACATTTGCCATGTGGTTAATCTGGTGCTCGTGAAAATTTTTCATGGGCATAACGGTTTTTTGCTGGGTTTCTTTAGCTTCAAAATCGATATAGCGACCCTTAAAGACACCAGAGTAGTCAGTGGTAGAGGCTTGTCTAAAGTAAGCTTCTACAATTTTGGCACGGCTACGTTTGGGGTAGTCAACTTTGACGATTTGAACAGGTGTAGGCTTTTTGTGAATAACAGCTATCTTTCGCGACAAATAGTAGTCGTTACTAGCATTGATAGCTGCTTCAAAAGACATTCCCCGATTAGCAAAATCAACCGCATTTGAACGCAATGGTTTGCTAGTATTAGAGTGCTTATGATGACGAATAAGTCCATGAGGATAGTTTACCATTGTTGAAAACTCCTAACATCATTTTCCTTATAAGGTATAAGCATTCCCATTATATCATAAATTTAGAAAGGTTGGCATAAAATGACTGCAATTCTGGTTACAGGTTATAAAAGTTTTGAATTAGGGATCTTTAAAGACAAAGACCCCAAGGTGACAATTATCAAGAAAGCGATAAGGCGCGATATGATTCGCTTTTTAGATGACGGGGTGGATTGGTTTATTTTTATGGGCAATCTAGGTTTTGAATATTGGGCACTAGAGGTGTTAAGAGACCTTCAAAAAGAGGGGTATCTCTTTAGTATGGCAACACTTTTTCCTTTTGAGAATCATGGAAGCAACTGGAATGAGGCTAATCAAGAAAAATTGCAAGCTTTTAAGGCACTGGATTTTGTGAAATATTCTTTTCCAGCCTACACCAATCCCAGTCAATTTAGAGTGCACAACCAGTTTGTTATAGAAAATACAGACCAAGCTTATCTTTTTTATGATAGTGACAATGAGACACATCTCAAGCACCTTTTGGCTATGATGCAAGAGCAAAAAGATTATCCTATCACCTACCTTACCTTTGATACCTTAAATGAGCTAGCTATTGAAGAATAAGGTCATCACCTTGTATATCTTGAAGACTTTAACTTGATTTTTTGGCTAAATTTAGGTATGATTAAGGAACGTTAGATATAGTATGAGATAAAACGATTTGAATGTAAGGGAGTCAGTGTAGTATGAATGTGACATTTGTCCCTAAGGATATCTTTGAAAAAGATTTTAAGGTAGCCATGCGGGGTTATGATCGAAGTGAAGTGGATGAGTTTTTAGATCTTGTTATCAAAGATTATGAGGCTTTTATGGCAGAGATTGACCGCTTAACAGCGGAAAATACCTCTCTTAAAAAAGGACGAGTAGCTGAGATGAGTAGTGAGTCTGCTTATCAAAAAGCCAATGCCTTTTTTGAACAACCAGTTGTCAATAACAGAGTCTCACAAACAGCGACTAATCTTGATATTTTAAAGCGTATTAGCCGTCTTGAAAAAGAAGTCTTTGGCAAGCAAGTGAGAGAGTAGTAATATGTGCAATTTTTGGATAATCGCGTAGCACATAGAGTGTTATGAGGAAAGTCCATGCTAGCACTGACTGTGATGTCGGTAGTGTTTGTGCTAGGCGAAGCAATAAGCCTAGGGAGGTAGTTTTCTACCTTACGGCGAGCAAAAGGGCTAAGTCTTTTGATATGTCTTAGTAGCTCTGAAAGTGCCACAGTGACGAAGTTTTTAGGGAAACTTAAAAAGTGGAACGCGGTAAACCCCTCAAGCTAGCAACCCAAACTTTGGTAGGGGCATGGGATAGTTGGAAAAAAGAACAATCTATCCTGACTGCTTTTTGGCAGTAGACAGATGATTATCGAAGGTAGCAAGACCTAGTTGCTACTGGAACAAAACATGGCTTATAGAAAATTGCATTATAGGTTTTTGGCTGAGGTAGTTTATCTCAGCCCTATTTTTTGAAGATAAGGAATTGAGATGAAAGAACAGTTTAAATTGGTGGCGACAGCAGCAGCTGGGCTAGAGGCTATTGTTGGTCGGGAGATAAGAGAACTAGGCATTGAGTGTCAAGTCGATAATGGTAAGGTTTACTTTGAGGGTGATGTCAAAACGATTGTGACAACTAATCTATGGTTGCGCTCTGCAGATCGTATCAAGATTATTGTAGGGATTTTTCCTGCTAGGACCTTTGAAGAGCTTTTTCAAGGGGTCTTTAAGCTAGATTGGGGAAATTATCTGCCGTTAGGCGCTAAGTTTCCGATTGCTAAGGCGAGATGTGTCAAGTCTAAATTACACAATGAACCAAGCGTTCAAGCGATTACAAAGAAGGCAGTTGTCAAAAAGTTGCAGCAGCTTTATCATCGTCCTGAGGGTGTACCACTTCAAGAAGTCGGTGCTGAGTATAAGATAGAGGTGTCTATCTTAAAGGACAAGGCGACAGTTATGATAGATACGACAGGGCAAAGTTTGTTTAAACGTGGTTATCGTGTGGCTAAGGGTGGTGCACCGATTAAGGAAAATATGGCAGCAGCTATTTTAGAGTTATCCAATTGGTATCCTGATAAGCCTCTGATTGATCCGACCTGTGGTTCTGGGACTTTTTGTATTGAGGCGGCTATGATGGCAAAACACATAGCTCCAGGTTTAAGACGTGCATTTGCTTTTGAGGCTTGGGATTGGGTTGATGACAACCTTGTGTTAGAGATGAGGCAAAAAGCTAAGGCTCTTATCAAGGAGGATATTGAGCTTGATATTTCAGGTTTTGACATTGATGGGAGAATGATTGAGATAGCCAAGCAAAATGCCAAGGAAGCAGGCGTGGCTGAGGTTATTTGCTTTAAGCAGATGCGCCTGCAGGATTTAAAGACAGATAAGATTAACGGTGTTATTATCTCTAATCCCCCTTATGGCGAGCGCTTACTTGATGACAAAGCAGTCCATATTTTGTATAATGAAATGGGTGCAACTTTTGCGCCATTAAAGACTTGGAGCCTCTTTATTTTGACAAGTGATGAGACATTTGAGCAACAATTTGGGCGCCAGGCAGATAAAAAACGAAAATTGTATAATGGCGTTTTAAAGGTTGACTTATATCAATTTTTTGGTCAGCGTGTAAAACGTCCTAAAAAGAGCGATTAGGAGATGTTAGTGTGACAGAAGATAAAAATAAGCACTCACAAGCCAATCAACCTTCTGATGGTATTGATTTTGAAGAGGCACAAAATATGACCGTTGGCGAAGCGGTTCGAAAAGAAGCAGAAGTCAAGGCAGGGATTACAGACCAAGACGGTGTCTTAGATCGCTATATCAAGCAACATAGAGATGAAGTCAGCGCTGAGAAGTTTGAGAGTAAGGTCTCTGATTTAGAGCAGCTAGACACAAAAGCTTTGGATGATTTTATTGAGAAAAAACGTCAAGAACTCGATGAAATAGCACAGCTAGAAGCCAAGGCTGACCAAGAGCTAGATCTGGATACTGTGGATGTTACCCCAGAAAAAGAGCCAGCTCATCAAGTCGCAGATCCTGCTCCTTTGCTCTCTGAGGAGTCTGATAAGCTTGATACGGTGGAGCCTTTTGTTGAGGATGATAGCAAAGAAAGACGGACAAGACGTCTAGTCTATGGTGGTCTTATTGCCTTTGTCTTGGGCATTTTGTCCTTTGTTCTTTTGTGGTTTGGTTCTCAACAGGAGACAAAGACGACTAGTAGCGCTAGCTCAAGCTCAAAAACGACAAAAACAAGTACAAGCACAAGTACAAACGCCAAAGCTAAAGAGCTAAATGAATCCTTTAACAATCAGTATGGCGCTTTCTTTACAGATGATAAGCAGACTGATTTGAAAAATAGTGAGTTTTCAAAATTAGCAGACTTAAAAGCAACGCTTGATAAGCTAAAAGATACAGACTACTACGAAGAAGCTAAGAAAAAATACGATGCGCTTTCAGCACAGATTGAGGCGATTCAAAGTGTTAATAGTCAGTTTGAATCTGATGTGATTGTGGATGGTCAAAAAGTAGATGCGACAGTCAAGTCGGATGCGAATTTTGACAATCTAGCTAGCAAGACGCTCAATACTGGAAATGCTAGCTTGGATAAGTTGATTCAATCAGCTATCTCAGATGGACGAAATCAATTATCAGCTCAAGCTACCTCTAGCCAATCAGAAGCAAGTGCCTCTAGCAATCAAGACAACAATACAGCTCAAGCATCTACACAAAGTTCGCCTCAAGCTAGTGAGCAAGCTAATACACAGGAGGTCAATACAGCACCTGCTACTGCAGTGACAGGCTATGGTATCACAAACTACAATCCTGCTAGCCTTCAGCGTAACCTAAGTCGTGTCCCTTACAATGAGAGTGCGATTGCTGATAGCAGTAATGCCGCTTGGACTTTCAATCCTGGGGTTCTTGAGAAGATACTAGATACGTCACGTCAACGTGGTTATATCACAGGCAATGAGTTTATCTTGGAGCGTGTCAATATTATCAATGGTAATGGTTATTACAACCTCTTTAAACCAGATGGAACCTATCTCTTCTCGCTAAACGATAAGACTGGCTACTTTGTTGGAAATGCACCTGGTCACTCAGATGCGCTTGATTATTAAGCTATTAGAAAGTAAAAAACACCTAGATTATCTAGGTGTTTTTTGGTGTTAGACGATGTGACGGTGATAAGGGTCTGCTGAGATGCCCTCATCTAAAATCAGCTTAGCCCATTCTTTGGCACTAAAGAGACTATGGTCTTTGTAGTTACCACAAGACTCGATAGTAGTCCCTGGTACATCTTCCCAAGAGGTACTATTTGCGATCTCTTCAAGGCTAGACTTGATGACTTTAGCAATATCAGCGCTTGAATGACGTCCCCACATAATCATATGAAAGCCTGTACGGCATCCAAAAGGTGAGCAGTCAATCATACCATCAATGCGTGAGCGAATCAGCTTGGCAAGCAGGTGCTCAATCGTGTGAAGTCCAGCAGTTGGGATGGCATTTTCATTGGGTTGTACAAGTCGAATATCAAAGTTTGTAATCACATCCCCTAAAGGTCCAGATTCTTCTGAAATCAAGCGGACATAGGGTGCTTTTACGGCGGTGTGATCAAGCTCAAAACTTTCTACAATGACGTCTTTTGACATAATCTTCTCCTTTAATGAATCGTTTAAGTATCTTCTTTTTTATCATATCATAAAAACTTAAAAAATGCTTACCATTTTAAATTGAGAAATAGTTGTGTTTATGGTAAACTTTTAGGTGTGCTTTCTTTGTGAAAGTTAATAATATTAGATTGAGGTATCAACATGCTGAATGTTATCATTGCGGTTGTTTGTGCCCTCATTGGTTTGGTTATCGGTTATGCAGTGATTACAGCGCGCTTAAAAGCGTCAAAAGAAGCTGCAGAACAAACTCTTTTAAATGCTGAACAAGAAGCTGTCAATGTTCGTAGCAAGGCTGAAATGGAGGCGAATCAGATTCGTCAGTCAGCAGAGCGTGATGGAAAAGCTCAACGAAAAGAAATTCTCTTAGAAGCAAAAGAAGAGGCTAGGAAGTATCGTGAAGATGTTGATAGAGAGTTCAAATCAGAAAGACAAGAGTTAAAACAAATGGAGAGCCGCTTGAGTGAGCGTGCTTCAACACTTGATCGTAAAGATGAAAAATTGTCTGATAAGGAAAAACTCCTTGAGCATAAAGAGCAGGGTCTAAACGATAGAACTAGACATATTGATGAGCGCGAGCAAGCAGTCGTAGATTTGGAAGAACAAAAACATCAAGAATTGGAGCGTATTGCTCAACTAACAAAAGAAGATGCTAAGCAAGTGATTTTAGAGCAGACGGAAAAAAGTTTGTCACATGACATTGCTAGTCGTATTCGAGATAGTGAGCGAGAGATTAAGGAAAAAAGCAATAAAATTGCCAAAAATATCCTAGCTCAGTCTATGCAACGCTTGGCGGGAGACTTCGTCTCAGAGCAGACGATAACAACAGTCCATCTACCAGATGATAGTATGAAGGGGCGCATTATCGGGCGTGAAGGGCGTAATATTCGTGCGCTTGAGAGTCTGACAGGGATTGATATTATCATTGATGATACGCCAGAGGTGGTTGTTTTATCTGGTTTTGATCCTATTCGTCGTGAGATTGCAAGATTGACTTTAGAGACTCTAATCCAAGATGGTCGCATCCATCCAGCACGCATCGAAGATTTAGTTGAAAAAAATCGCTTAGAGCTAGATGATCGGATTCGTGAGTATGGAGAGGCCGCTGCTTTTGAAATTGGTGCACCTAATCTTCATCCTGACTTGATAAAAATCATGGGACGCTTGCAATTTAGGACCAGCTATGGTCAAAATGTCCTGCGTCATTCTGTTGAGGTAGCCAAATTAGCAGGTATCTTGGCAGGTGAGCTGGGTGAAAATGTTGATTTAGCACGACGCGCAGGTTTTTTACATGATATGGGTAAAGCCATTGACCGTGAGGTTGAAGGAAGTCATGTGGAAATTGGTGCCGAATTTGCTCGGAAATATAAAGAACATCCTGTCGTGGTCAATGCGATTGCTAGTCATCATGGAGATGTTGAGCCTGAGAGTGTCATTGCTGTGCTTGTCGCAGCGGCAGATGCCCTAAGTTCAGCACGACCAGGAGCTAGAAATGAATCTATTGAAAACTATATCAAGCGCTTACGTGACCTAGAAGATATCGCTAAAAGCTTTGATGGTGTGCAAAATAGCTTTGCCCTTCAAGCTGGTCGTGAAATCAGAATCATGGTACAACCAGATAAGGTCTCAGATGATGATTTGGTGATTTTATCACATAAAGTCCGTCAAAAGATCGAGAAAAATCTAGATTATCCAGGGAATATCAAAGTCACACTCATTAGAGAATTACGTGCTGTTGATTATGCTAAATAAAAACCGAAAACATTGTTTTTCGGTTTTTCGTTTAGCTTTTGAGTGACGGCTCAAAAAGAGCGCTTGAAATAACGGGTGTTTTTTGGTAAACTAAAGAGACTAAAAAGGGAGGTTTGACATGTCAGAACGTGGTTTGCTAATCGTCTTTTCTGGTCCGTCTGGGGTTGGAAAAGGAACAGTGAGGCAGGAAATTTTTTCTAACCCTAACCATCAGTTTGAGTATTCTGTTTCAATGACGACACGTCCGCAGCGTCCAGGTGAGGTGGATGGTGTTGACTATTATTTTCGTAGCCGTGAGGAATTTGAAGAACTCATCAAAAAAGGTGAGATGTTAGAATATGCTGAGTATGTCGGTAATTACTACGGCACTCCGCTGACTTATGTCAATGAAACCTTAGACAAGGGGATTGATGTTTTCCTTGAAATCGAGGTCCAAGGAGCGCTCCAAGTGAAAGCAAAAGTACCAGATGGTGTCTTTATCTTTTTAACCCCACCTGATTTAGATGAGTTGCAAGACCGCTTAGTTGGGCGTGGGACAGATAGTGAGGAAGTCATCGCACAGCGTATTGAGCGTGCTAAAGAAGAGATTGCCCTGATGAGTGAATATGATTATGCTGTGGTCAATGATGAGGTGACCCTTGCTGCAGAGCGTGTTAAGCATATCATTGAGACAGAGCATTATCGCGTAGAGCGTGTTATAGGGCATTATCGTGATATGGTCAAGACCACACAAGGTCGTTAATTCAATCTAGAAAAGAGAAAAAAGCTTATGATGTTAAAACCGTCTATTGATACCTTATTAGATAAGGTTCCGTCTAAGTACTCATTGGTTATTTTACAAGCAAAGCGTGCCCATGAGTTAGAAGCAGGTGCGACACCGACCCAAGACTTTAAATCAGTCAAGTCCACTTTGCGTGCCCTTGAAGAAATCGAGTCTGGTAATGTCACTGTACATCCAGACCCTGAGGCAAAGCGTAGAGCAGTGCGTGCTCGTATTGAAGCAGAGCGTCTTCGTAAAGAAGAAGAAGAGCGTCAAATCAAAGAGCGTATTGCTAAAGAAAAAGAAGAAGGTGAAAAAATCTAAGGTTGTCTAATCTTAGATTTTTCCTATTGTTTGCTATAATAAAAGATAGCCTATCAAAATAAGGAGGTCGTTATGGCAATTGCTCAGGTTATTGTGGATGTGGCGCTGATGCAGACAGATAAGCCCTTTTCTTACCAGATTCCAGAAGAGTTGATGGCATTTGTTGATGTAGGCAGTCGTGTCCATGTACCTTTTGGACGTGGTAATCGCTTGGTACAAGGCTTTGTGCTAGCTATTTGTGATGGGGATGAGACAGGCCTCAAAAGTATCGCTGAGCTGTTGGATGTTGAACCTGTGTTAAGTAAGGAGCAGTTGTGGCTAGCTGATAAGATGAGACATCAGGTTTTTTCTTACAAAGTCTCTATCTTAAAAGCTATGCTACCTAGTCTTCTCAACTCAACTTATGACAAAGAGTTACGTCCGACAGCTAAGACCTCCAAGGATGTGCTAATGACATGGTTTTCAAAAAAAGATAACCTGTTGTATTCTGAGATAGATAAGGATCAAAAAAATCTCGTTAATCGTCTTGTGGCAAAAGGTGAGCTATCTGTACGCTATCTGGCTAAAGATAAGAAAACGCTTAAAAAGCGACGTTATTATCGGGTAGATAAAGAGCGTTTAGAGCACTTAGAGATAAGCCCGCGTGCTAAGAAGCGCCTTGAGTTAAGAGAGTTTTTAGGCCATCATCAAGAAGAAGCTCCCTTGAGTGACTTGTTAGCCAGCTTTTCTCGTGATGTGGTTTCTTTTTTCAAGGAGCAAGGGGCTATTATTATTGATGAGCGTGTGGAGAGCCGCTCCAGCGATTATTTTACAGATATTGAGACGACGCCTTTTTTGGAGCTTAATGAGGAGCAATCTGAGATAGTCACAACGATTAGCCAGCAGGTCGGCAAGACCAGTAAGCCTTTTTTATTAGAGGGGATTACAGGCTCAGGAAAGACAGAAGTGTATCTTCATGTGATTGACAAGGTGCTAAAGCAAGGAAAGACAGCTATTGTCTTGGTACCAGAGATTGCACTTACGCCTCAGATGACAGAGCGTTTTATCTCACGCTTTGGCGAGCAAGTGGCGATTATGCACTCTGGTTTGTCTGATGGCGAAAAATATGATGAATGGTGTAAGATTAAGGCGGGTAAGGCAAAAGTTGTTGTTGGTGCTAGGTCAGCTATTTTTGCACCTTTAGACAATATAGGTGCTATTATTATTGATGAGGAGCATGAGGCAAGCTATAAGCAAGAATCTAACCCACGCTATCATGCCAGAGATGTCGCTCTGCTTCGTGCGACTTATCATAAGGCAGTTCTACTCTTAGGATCAGCTACACCAAGTATAGAAAGTAGAGCAAGAGCTAGTCGCCATGTTTATCAACTGCTACGTCTCACTAAGCGTGCGAATCCTAAGGCTATTTTGCCCAAGGTTTCGGTTGTGGACTTTAGAGATTACATCGGTGAGAAAATCCCTAGCAACTACACGCCAGTCTTACTGGATAAAATGGCTGAGCGCTTAGAGCGTAGGGAGCAAGTCGTCCTTATGCTCAATCGAAGAGGCTATTCAAGTTTTATCATGTGCCGTGAGTGTGCTTATGTGGATAACTGCCCTAACTGTGATATCTCTTTGACCTTGCATATGGATACTAAGAGTATGAATTGCCATTATTGTGGCTTTTCAAAGGCGATTCCTAGACACTGTCCTAGCTGTCATAGCGCCAGTATCCGCTATTATGGTACAGGGACGCAAAAAGCTTACGATGAACTACAAGAGCTTTTCCCTAAAGCACGTATCTTGAGGATGGATGTGGATACCACACGAAAAAAAGGTGCTCACGAGAAGATACTGAGGCAGTTTGGTGCTGGTGAGGCTGATATTTTACTAGGGACGCAAATGATAGCTAAGGGTTTAGATTTTCCTAATGTGACCTTGGTGGGTGTCTTAAATGCTGATACAGCTTTAAATCTGCCAGATTTTAGAAGTTCGGAGCGTACATTTCAGCTTTTGACTCAGGTGGCAGGTCGAGCTGGGCGTGGACATAAGTTGGGTGAGGTGATTATTCAGACCTACAATCCTAAGCACTATGCTATTGAGCTAGCTAAAGAACAAGACTATGAGCGTTTTTATCAGTACGAGATGAGCATACGTCATAAGATGGGCTATCCACCTTATTATTATACAGTTGGCTTGACCTTGTCGCATAAGGATGAGGCAGTGGTAGAAAAAAAGGCTTATGAGGTCTTTGGCATGCTAAAGCAAAGTGTCAGCCAGCAAGCGCTTATCCTTGGTCCGACCCCAAAACCTATCGCAAGGACGCATAATTTATATCATTATCAGATCATTGTCAAATACCGCTTTGAGGATTATCTAGAGGCTTGTCTCAATAGGCTTTTAGATTGGACACAAGAAAAGGACAATAAAGACTTACGTTTGTTGATTGACTCTGAGCCTCAGCAAATGTGATTAGAAGGGATATGATAGAGATGGTGAGTGTTATATTGTTGCTATTAGGGATTGGCTATATCAGCTATAAAGCCCTTGTTTTTGAAGAGATAGGACGCTTTGAGCAGGTCATTTTGCCTGCTTATGCGTTGATCTTATTGACTGTTCACTTTGAGATAGGTCTTTGGCATTTGGCTATATTAGCTGTGATTGTCTTAGTGTCATTTGCAATTGCAAGCTATCAGCTAAGGGATGTGGTTATCAAGGACAATGGGACGTTTGATAAATACCAGCGTCCGATTATTGAAATAAAAAAAGGCCCTTCCTTTTTGATAGGTTGGGGAGTGACTCTTGTGCTTAGTATCGTCTTACAGGTCTTTTTGACAGGTGAGGAGATGACTTCTGCATCAATTGTTGAGGATATCTTAGGTGACTTGAGGCGTGAAATTTTTTCATTTACGACCTTTAGCACGACTAAGAGTTGGTATATCTGGGCTTTGACAGGTTTTGTCAGCGCATTTTATGCTTATCTATTGACGAAAAAATACCCCAAAGTAAAGGAAAGTCTTAGACGGCGCCATGCTTAATCAAGGCGCTTTGGAAGGAGAAATACATGACAAAATTACTATTTATGGGAACACCTGCATTTTCAGCGACAGTTCTAAAAGGTCTCTTAGAAGATGACCGTTATGATATTTTAGCTGTTGTGACACAGCCTGATAGGCTTGTCGGACGTAAAAAAGAATTGACCATGACGCCTGTCAAAGAAGTAGCACTAGCTCATGCAATTCCAGTTTATCAGCCTGAAAAATTATCTGGTAGCCAGGAGTTGAAAGACTTGATGGCTTTAGGAGCAGATGGGATTGTCACAGCC
Organism: Streptococcus lishijunsis; assembly: GCF_047290665.1. Lineage (NCBI taxonomy): Bacteria > Bacillati > Bacillota > Bacilli > Lactobacillales > Streptococcaceae > Streptococcus > Streptococcus lishijunsis. Next base: position 170,904 of record NZ_JBLBUC010000002.1, read on the forward strand.
GCTTTCGGTCAATTTTTACCAAGTCAACTTCTAGACAGTCTTGATTTTGCAGTTAATGTACATGCCTCTCTTCTTCCCAAATACCGTGGTGGTGCACCTATTCATTATGCCCTTATCAATGGTGATGATGAGGCAGGTGTGACCTTGATGGAGATGGTCAAGGAGATGGATGCTGGTGATATGATTGCAAAAGCCAGTATTGCCATTAGCGATGAGGACAATGTTGGGACTTTATTTGATAAATTAGCAGTGCTTGGTCGTGATTTACTACTTGATAAGTTGCCGGCTTATATCAATAAAGACTTGATACCTGAGCCACAAGATGCTAGCCAAGTAAGCTTTTCACCTAATATCCAACCTGAAGAAGAGCGTATTGACTGGAGTAAGTCAGCGCGTGCTATTTTTAATCATGTTCGTGGGATGAATCCTTGGCCTGTGGCACATACCTTGTGGAATGGCAAGCGTTTGAAGCTCTACGAAGTGACAGAAGTAGAAGGAAGTGGCAATGCAGGAGAAGTCATTCAAAAAACCAAATCTTCCTTGGTTGTAGCAGCTGGTCAGGGAGCTGTTGCTCTTAAGCTTGTTCAACCAGCAGGTAAGCCAAAGATGGCCATTAAAGACTTCTTAAATGGGCTTGGACGTGAGATTCAGGTGGGTGATTATTTTGGTGAGTAAAGGACAAGAAGCAAGGCGTCTAGCACTTGAGATTTTAGAAGAGGTATTTGTAGGAGGCGCTTATTCCAATATTGCCTTAGATAAGGCGTTGAAACACTCACCACTAAGCGCTAAGGATAAGGCTTTAGTGACAGAGATCGTCTATGGTAGTGTGAGTAGGAAGTTGACCTTGGAGTGGTACTTAGCTCACTATATTAAAGACCGCAACAACATTGAGACTTGGGTGTATTATTTGTTGATGATGAGCTTATATCAAATGCTCTATCTGGACAAAATTCCCAATCATGCCATTGTCTATGAGGCTGTGGCTATTGCTAAGGAACGCTCTTTACAAACAGGGGCATATCGCTATGTCAATGCACTTTTACGCCGTTTGACAAGTGAGGAGCTACCTGACATTGATAGTATCAAGCGTCATAATAAACGACTGTCTATTCGTTATTCAACACCTGTATGGCTAGTCAAAGAACTGATAGACACCTACGGTGAAAAAAGAGCAGTAGCTATTCTTGAGAGCCTTTTTGTGCGTAATAAAGCTAGCCTAAGAGTCAGTCCAGACTCAGATAAAGAGCAGCTCAAACAAGACTTGAGGCTATCAGACTCACTGTTAGCAAAAAGTGCTTTAGTCTCTTCTAGCGGTCATTTTTCAGATACTAGATACTTTAGAGAAGGACAAATCACCATACAGGATGAGTCCAGTCAGCTAGTAGCGCCGACTTTGGCTCTCAAAGGGGATGAGATAGTGTTAGATGCTTGTAGTGCTCCTGGCGGTAAGACGACCCATATCGCTTCTTACTTGAGCAGTGGGCATGTGGTTGCTCTGGATCTTTATGACCATAAGCTTCAGCTAATCAAAGATAATGCCAAGCGTCTTCATCTTGAGGATAAGATTCAAACTAAAAAGTTAGATGCGACAAAGGTAGTTGAGGTTTTTGGTAAAGATGCTTTTGATAAAGCCTTGGTAGATGCGCCTTGTTCAGGTTTTGGGCTTATACGTCGTAAACCAGACATCAAATACAACAAAGCCAATCAAGATATGGCAAGTCTAGCTGCCATTCAGCTACAAATCCTAGATAATGTTTGTCAAACTATACGTAAAGGTGGTATAATAACATATAGTACTTGCACGATTTTTGAGAGAGAGAACCGTCAAGTCATCGAACAATTCTTGAAGGAACATCCTAATTTCACACAAGTAAAACTGACACACGACTGCCCAGATATAGTCACAGATGGCTATATCACCATTACTCCTGAACAATATGGAACAGACGGTTTCTTTATTGCTCAAGTAAGACGAGAGGCATAAGTGTTTAGAAGGAAGACCGATAACAGTCGGAAGTAAACGATTATGAAATTATCACTGTTAACAGACGTAGGACAGCGTCGTTCTAGCAACCAAGATTATGTCAGCCATTTTGAAAATCAAAGTGGTGTGACTTTGGTTGTTCTAGCAGACGGCATGGGAGGTCACCGTGCGGGCAATGTTGCTAGTGAGATGACAGTCCTAGATCTTGGCAACCAATGGGTTGAGACAGACTTTACAGATTTGATTGCTATTCGTGACTGGTTATTAAGAGTCATTGAAGAGGAAAATCAAAAGATTCATAATATGGGTCAAACAGAAGAATATCAAGGCATGGGAACAACTGTTGAGGCTGTTGCTGTTGTTGGTAATCATATCATCTTTGCCCATGTTGGAGACTCTAGGATTGGTTTGGTTCGTGGCGATCAATACCAACTTTTAACAAGCGATCACTCTTTAGTAAATGCACTTGTTAAAGCAGGAGAAATCACAGAAGAAGAAGCTGCAACGCATCCTAAAAAAAATATCATTACTCAGTCTATTGGGCAAGCTAATCCTGTTGAGGTAGATTTGGCAGCGCATATCTTAGAAGATGGCGATTATTTGATTATCAATAGTGATGGTTTGACCAATATGGTATCACAGGACGATATCATCTCTATTTTAAATCAAGACATGACTCTTGATGAAAAGAGTGAGGCTTTGATTGCTCTGGCTAATGAGCGTGGTGGGTTGGATAATATCTCAGTAGCGTTGGTTCATTTTGAAAGCGAGGGCGAGACATGATACAAATTGGAAAATTGTTTGCGGGTCGCTATCGCATTTTAAAATCCATTGGTCGAGGCGGCATGGCAGATGTGTATCTGGCGCGTGACTTGATTTTAGACAATGAAGAAGTGGCTATTAAGGTACTGCGTACCAATTACCAGACCGATCAGATAGCTGTTGCTCGCTTTCAGCGTGAAGCAAGAGCTATGTCAGAGCTTAATCACCCCAATATCGTGGGCATTCGTGATATTGGTGAGGAAGATGGTCAGCAATTCTTGGTCATGGAGTATATCGATGGTCCAGACTTAAAGCGCTATATTCAAGCGCATGGGCCTCTTCCAAATGCTCTAGTGGTGCGTATCATGGAAGAAGTCTTGTCAGCTATGACTATGGCCCATCAGCAAGGTATTATTCACCGTGATTTAAAACCACAAAACATTCTATTGACAAGAGATGGGACTGTTAAGGTTACCGACTTTGGGATTGCTGTGGCTTTTGCAGAGACGAGTCTTACTCAGACCAATTCCATGTTAGGAAGTGTTCACTACTTGTCTCCTGAGCAGGCAAGAGGTTCTAAAGCAACGGTGCAAAGTGATATCTACGCTATGGGGATTATGTTGTTTGAGATGTTGACAGGGCATATCCCTTATGATGGTGATAGCGCTGTCACTATTGCCTTGCAGCATTTTCAACAACCTCTGCCATCTATCATTGATGAAAATAAGGCAGTGCCACAAGCACTTGAAAATGTGGTTATTAAAGCAACCGCTAAAAAGCTGACTGATCGTTATGCCTCAACGATTGAGATGAGTCGGGATCTAGCCACTGCTCTTAGCCCAAGTCGTAGCCAAGAGCCTAAGGTGATCTTTGGTGATGCTGAGACTACTAAGACGCTACCTAAAGTCTCTCAAACACAGACCAGTTTATCGACTGATCAGCTGCTTAAAAAGCAAAAAGAGGTTAAAGAGCGACAAGAAGAGAAGGATAAACAAGAATCAGCTAGTCATAAGCCTAAGGCGTCTAAAGCTAGAAAGCGTACCTTAAAGCGTCGCTGGTTTGGCGTTGCTATCAAGAGTTTTGTAGCCTTGGTGGTGGTTATTGTCGCAGCGATTGCTGTCTTGATTTTTACCTCTCCAACAAGTGTCCAGGTGCCAAATGTTGTAGGTTCTAGTCTAGCAGAAGCTCAGACACAGATTAGGCAGTCAGGGCTAAAGGTTGGTGAGGTCAAGGAAATAGATAGTAATGATGTCTCAAGTGGGCAAGTGGTTCGGACAGACCCTAGCGCTGGCAGTACTAAAAAAGAAGGCTCCACAGTTAATATCTTTGTCGCTAGTACAGCTAGGACGTTTACGATGGAGGATTATGTCGGCCAATCTTATGATGAGGTTGTCGCGAAGCTGACGAGCCAATATGGGCTATCTAAATCACAAATCACGAAAAAAACGGTCTCATCTCGTCTGTATGACAATGGGGTGATTATCAGTCAAACCCCAGACTCAGATACTGAGGTCAATACTGCTGATACCAAAATCACCTTTACAGTTGCTAAAAATGATACGGCGACGATGCCAAATCTCTATCAAGTGACTTATGCGGATGCGGTATCAGAGTTGAGAGCTTTGGGTGTCAAGACTAGCCATATTAAGACCTATGTTTATAGTGCTAGTCAAGGAGGCTATGTCGAAGGTAGTGTCAATGATGCTGATATTGTGACAGCACAAACGCCTTATGCTGGAGATAGTATCTTGGTTGAGTCAGATGAGATTGGCTTGTATTTTTATAGCAATGACAGCCATAGCGAGCCTGCGGTTTCTACGCAGACGCAGCCAGAAAGTCAACAATCAAGTACGAGTGAGAGCGTCGCCTCAAGCTCTATCTCTAGTAGTGAGGAGAGCCAGTCGTCATCAACATCGACAGAAGATAGCTCTCAAAGCTCTAGTACAGAGATGAGTAGCTCAAATGGCTGAGATGAGCGCTATAACTAATAGATAGTGAGGCTGAGACACATGTCTCAACCTCCTTTTTATATGGGTAAAGGGAGAGAAGTTTTATGCATAAGTTTCAATTTTTTATTGTCGTAGAAGCAGTTTTGTTAGCATTGGGGCTTATGACCATCTTACAAGAAGATGTAACCAGTTTCATTGCTATGCTGGCAGCGGTCCTTTTGGTACTACGCTTTTACAATCAAGACGATAGAGGTAATCTTCTTTTGACAGCTAGTTTGTTGCTGTTACTCTTTGTCTTTATGTTGAATCCTTATATTGTCTTGATGGTGGTGCTTGCCGTTGTTTATGTTGTTATCAATCATTTTTCCCAAGTCAAAAAGAAAAATCGCTATGCCTTGATTCAGCTAAAAAAGGAGGCTGTCACGGTTAGGGCGTTGACCAATCAATGGTTAGGCAATACTAGCCATGAAGGTGATACTTATGCCTTTGATGATATCAATGTGATTAGAACTATTGGGAGTGATACGGTTGATTTGACACAGGCTATAGTCTCTGGCAAGGACAATGTCATCTTGATTCGTAAGGTATTTGGTCCAACTAAAATTATCGTGCCAATTGATGTTGCCGTCAAAGCGGAAATCAGCTCTGTCTATGGTAGTGTTAGGTATCTGGATTTTGATGAATATGACCTTAGAAATGAGTCCATAAGTCTTTTTAAGGCTGAGGAGAAGCACAAGGTCAAGCGTGTGAAGCTAGTTGTCAACACTATCGCTGGAGATGTGGAGGTTAGTCGTCAATGAAAAAACAGTATTATTTATTGCTGCTCTTTTATGCGATTCTAACGGTATCAGCTATTGTTTTTGTCACGTTAGATAGCTTGGGCATTGACCTAGCTCAACGTTTTCATAATATATGGGTCTTGGAGCACTTTCTTTTTTCCATTTTTTTCATCACGGTGTCTTTGACAGTGCTGTTGTTGCTATTTTGGTTGATTTTAGATGACTTGAGTAAACGTAGTATCAATATGAATTTACGCCGTATCTTGACCAACACACCTTTGAAAATAGAAGAAGATACGGAAATCAATGCTAATCTGAAACGTTTATCTCAAAAAATGGCACAACTGACAACCAGTCTTCAAAATACTGAAAATCAGGATTTACTAAATGGCGAGGAAATTGTCAAAAAAGAGCGAGGACGCATTGCGCGTGATTTACACGATACGGTCAGCCAAAATCTATTTGCGGCGACCATGATTCTCTCAGGATTAACGCAAAACGCTCATGATTTACAAGGTGATGTGTTAGAAAAGCAGCTAGGTGTGGTCGAAGAGACACTTGAGAGAGCCCAAAATGACCTGAGGATTTTACTGTTACATCTAAGACCGATTGAGCTGGAGAATCGAACATTGTCAGAAGGGTTTGACATCATTTTAAAAGAGTTGACCGACAAGAGTAACATTGAGGTTATTTATGAAAATAATACCAGCAAGCTCCCTAAAAAAGTTGAGGATAATATCTTTCGTATCGGTCAAGAATTTATCAGCAATACCCTAAAACATGCTAGGGCTAGTCGTCTTGAGGTTTATCTCAATCAGACGAGAAATGCCTTACAGCTTAAAATGATTGATAACGGTGTTGGCTTTGATCTTGATGAGCATCATAATCTCAGTTACGGTTTAAAAAATATCCGTGATCGTGTGGATGATTTAGCGGGGTCTTGTCAGTTATTGAGCCAAAAAGGAATGGGTACAAGCCTTGATATTCGCTTGCCCTTAATAGTCGATGATACCAGCCATAAAGAAGAATATAAAGAGGAGCATAACAATGATTAAGGTGATTTTAGTGGACGATCATGAGATGGTGCGCTTGGGCTTAAAGAGTTTTTTAGATCTTCAGCCAGATGTTGAGGTGATTGGTGAAGCCCAAAATGGGCAAGAAGGTGTAGCCATGGCACTAGAGAAGCGACCAGATGTGGTGGTGATGGATTTGGTGATGCCAGAGATGGATGGGGTTGAGGCGACATTAAGCTTATTAGAAGAATGGCCTGAGGCTAAAATCTTAGTGTTGACCTCGTATTTGGATAATAGCAAGATTTACCCTGTGATTAAGGCAGGTGCTAAAGGTTATATGCTAAAGACATCTAGTGCTGCTGAAATTTTGAATGCTATCCGCAAGGTCAATCGCAAGGAGCTGGCTATTGAGACAGAAGTGGATAAAAAGTTTAAAGAGCACGATAGCCATCCAGAATTATATGAGGATTTGACGGCGCGTGAGCGTGATATTTTAGGGCTTTTGGCTAAAGGATATGACAATCAAACGATTGCAGACGAGCTATTTATCTCTTTAAAGACAGTTAAGACGCATGTGTCTAATATCTTAGCCAAGTTAGAGGTTTCTGACCGTACTCAAGCAGTGGTCTATGCTTTTCAGCACCATCTTGTCCCACAAGGTGAGGATTAAGTGATATAATAGAGTAATCAACTAACAAGTAAGGAGTATTATGGACGCTAAATTAAAGTATAAAGCTAAAAAAATCAAGGCTGTTTTCTTTGACATTGATGATACCTTGCGTATGAAAGAGCCTGCCTATATGCCAGAGTCAATCAAAGCTGTGTTTAAAGGCTTAAAAGACAAGGGGATTTTGACAGGGATTGCTTCTGGACGTGCTTATTATGGTGTTGTTCCTGAGATTCGTGCCTTAAAACCTGATTATTTTGTGACGATAAATGGTGCTTATATCTTAGATAAAAAGGCTAATCCTATCTCAAAACACCCTATTAGTAAAGAGGTGGTTGAAGCTTATGTGGCTTTTGCTAAGGATAAGGGCATTGCGTATGGTTTTGCAGGTGAGGATAAACCTGTAGTCTCTGAGCGCCATAGCATGATTGATGAAGCGATGGAGCCAGTTTATGGGATTTGTGATGTTGAGCCTGACTATTACAAGACCAATGACGTCTATCAAATGTGGACCTTTGAGACCAATGGCGACAAAGTGCAGCCAACACAAGAGCTAGCTGATGAGCTTCGCTTTGTCCGTTGGCATGAGCATTCTTCTGATGTCGTCTCAAAAGCTATGTCAAAAGCAGCAGGTGTTTCTGAATTGGCAGACTTACTAGGACTTAAGCCAGAGAATATCTTGGTGTTTGGTGATGGTCCAAATGACCTTGAAGTCTTTGATTATGCTGGTATTGCTATCGCTATGGGCAATGCTGTTCCAGAATTAAAAGAAAAAGCTGATTATGTTACTAAAACAGTAGCAGAAGACGGTATTTACCACGCTTTGGTGGACTTAGGGTTGATTGACAAGACACTTTCTTTCCCGCAGCTATCTCTTAAGGAATCAAAAGGACCTAAGGCGACGATTAAGACGACTCTTGGGGATATGCATCTGGCTTTGTTTGCTGATCAAGCACCAAAGACGGTGGCGAATTTTATAGCCCTAGCTAAAGATGGCTACTATGATGGTGTTATTTTCCACCGTATTATCAAAGATTTTATGATTCAAGGTGGAGATCCAACAGGAACTGGTATGGGTGGTGAGTCTATCTATGGTGAGAGCTTTGAAGATGAATTCTCAGAGGAACTCTATAACATCCGAGGGGCTTTGTCTATGGCAAATGCTGGACCAAATACTAACGGTAGTCAGTTTTTCATCGTGCAAAATACGAACCTTCCTTATGCTAAAAAAGAGTTAGTTAGAGGAGGTTGGCCAGAAGAGATTGCAGAGATTTACGCTACACAAGGGGGGACTCCTCATCTTGATCGCAGACACACCGTTTTTGGTCAATTGATAGATAGTGATTCTTATGATGTCTTGGATGCTATTGCTAATGTTGAGACAGGTCTTCAAGATAAGCCTTTAGAGGATGTTGTTATAAAGACCATAGAAATCGAGGACTAGATGAAAATTGGTGAAAAACACAGAGGTAAAATTACAGGTATTAAGCCTTATGGTGCCTTTGTATCGCTAGACAATGGCACGATAGGCTTGATACATATCTCAGAGATTAAGACAGGCTATATTGATAATATTTATCGGACCTTGTCTGTCGGTCAGGAAGTCTTTGTTCAAGTTGTTGATTATGACGAATACAGTCAAAAAGCTAGCTTATCGATGCGGACATTGGAAGAGGAAAAACATCATTTTCCCCATCGGCATCGCTTTTCCAATAGTCGTTATAAGATTGGGTTTAAACCCTTTGAAAAACAATTACCGATTTGGATAAAAGAAGCCAAACAATTTTTAAAACAGACATCTTAAAAAAGAACTGCTTATTGGCAGTTCTTTTTAGCTTAATCAAAATCATAAAGGGTTGTTGAGAGATAGCGCTCGCCATTATCAGGTAGGAGAGCAAGGACTGTTTTCCCTTTTCCTAGCTCTTTGGCGACTTGGATAGCCGCATGGATGGCTGCTGAGGCGGAAATGCCAGCAAGAAAACCTTCCAAACCACCTAAGAGGCGTCCTGTATGGATAGCATCATCAGAGCTAACACGGACAATATGGTCATAAGCCTTAGTATCTAGTGTATCTGGGATAAAGCCAGCAGAGACACCTTGAATTTTGTGAGGCCCAGGTTGGTCTCCAGAGAGAACAGCAGATTCGTCAGCTTCAACGGCATAGACTTGAATAGTGGGATTAGCTGCTTTTAAAGCGCGTGAAACACCTGTGATAGTGCCTCCTGTTCCCACGCCAGCTATAAAAGCATCTAAAGGTTTATCCTTAAAAGCATCAAGGATTTCTTTTCCTGTCTGTGTTTGATGAATGTTTGGGTTAGCTTGATTTTCAAACTGCAAGGGCATAAAGGCGTGACGCTCTTTAGCGATGTCTTTGGCTTTAGCTAGAGCGCCTTTCATACCTTCGCTACCAGGTGTCAAAACCAACTCTGCACCGTAGGCTTGGACGATTTTGCGACGTTCGACGGACATGGTTTCTGGCATGACAATGACAACTTTGTACCCCTTAGCGCTACCTACCCAGGCCAGTCCAATGCCAGTATTGCCAGATGTAGCTTCTACGATGGTGTCAGAAGGTTTTAAAAGTCCCTTTTGTTCAGCATCTTCAATCATAGCTAGAGCGATACGGTCTTTGACAGAAGAGCCTGGATTGAAGGCTTCTAGTTTGACGTAGATATCGGCTGCGTCTTCTGGGACAATATGGTTGAGCTTGACAATGGGTGTATTGCCGACCAACTCTGTAATGGATTGATAGATTGTAGCCATAATTACCTCTTTATTTACTTGCTAGTTTTAGTATAAGACGAGAGCTAGCCTTTGTAAAATAGAAGTTTTTTATGGGTGTGATAGGTATTTTTTATCACTCTTTTGGTAGAGGGACTTCGATGATTTGACTATCAATTTTATCTATGCGGACTTTCCCTTGGTAGAAGTCAATTAAACGCTCAATTATGCCAGGCATTTTATCGGGATCTTGATAGAGGTGGCTAGTTACCGCCTCTAAAAACTGTGTATCTTGTTCAAAAAGATCGTTTGCTTCTAAAAATTGCGCAAAAGTTTGGTATTGTGGATAAGTCAGGGTCACTTGAATACCTGCCTGCTCCTTGACATGTACAAGACCTAGGTGATTGATAGTTTGGGAGACGCTATTACTATAAGCCCTAATAAGGCCCCCTCCGCCTAGCTTGATACCACCAAAATAGCGTGTGACAACGGCGATGACATTGGTTAAGCCTTGCTTTTCAAGGACACTTAGCATGGGAATGCCAGCTGTTCCACTGGGCTCACCGTCATCACTTGAGCGTTTGATGTCACTATTATCTCCGATAATCATAGCAGAGCAGGAGTGATTGGCCTTATAATGCTTTTTCTTGATAGCGGCGATATATTGACGTCCCTCTTCTTCAGAGCTGATACGCTTCATTTGGCAAATAAAGCGTGATTTTTTGATCTCTATGTCAAAGCTACCATCTTGTTGAATTGTTTTATAGTTAGTCATATAACGATTGTACCAAAAATGACGCTTTTGGAAAAGCTTGCGAATAAATAGATATGACAAGATTAGAAGATTTTTACGGACGGCAGTTGGTTTTAGAGCGTATTCCTAAGGAGTATTTGAAGCATGCAGATGAGGTATCTGCTTTTGATAAGACTAAAAAAGGGATGCTCTGTAAGCGTTGTGGCCAGCAGATTTCAGTTATGTGGCAATTGCCGACAGGAAATGCTTACTGTAGAGAGTGCCTGGTTTTTGGGCGCTTGACTAGCTCAGATAAACTCTATCGCTTTAAGCAACAGCCCTTTTCTAAGACGGATTGCTTAGTGTGGAAAGGGACGCTAACGCCATTTCAAAAAGAAGTCTCACAAGCTCTTTTAGAAGGCTTAAGTCAGAAAAAGAACTTATTGGTTCATGCTGTGACAGGAGCTGGTAAGACTGAGATGATTTATGAGACAGTAGCGCGTGTGGTAAATGAGGGCGGAGCAGTGTGTATAGCAAGCCCTAGAATAGATGTGTGCTTAGAACTTTATCGACGCCTAAGACGTGACTTTTCTTGCGATATTAGCTTACTACATGGAGAGTCTGATCCTTACAAACGCTCTCCCTTGGTTGTTGCGACGACTCATCAGTTGATGACTTTTTATCAGGCTTTTGATTTGGTGATTATTGATGAGGTAGATGCCTTTCCTTTCGTGGATAATAAAGCGCTTTATCACGCCGCAAAAGAAGCTCTAAAAGAGAGTGGTGTGAGTATCTATCTGACAGCGACTTCGACAGATAGATTGGAAGAAAAAGTTAAAAAAGGAGAACTTGAAGTGCATCACTTGGCAAGGCGTTTTCATGCCAATCCTCTGGTGGTACCAAGACCTCTTTGGCTATCTAACTTGCAAGACAAGATGTCAAAGGGCAGGCTCCCCAAAAGCTTAGTGACCTATATAAAAAAACAACGGCAGACAGGCTTTCCCTTACTCCTTTTCTTACCAACAATAGCTCAAGGAAAACAACTAGCTGAATTGCTTGGGTGCTATTTTCCGAATGAGGCTATTGGATTTGTCTCTAGCCAAACGGAAGATCGCTTGGAGATCGTTGAGAAATTTCGCTCAGGTGAGATCACTGTCTTAGTTAGTACGACGATTTTAGAACGTGGCGTGACTTTTGCGTGTGTCGATGTTTTTGTCTTAGACAGTCATCACCGATTGTATAGTAAGAGTGCTCTTGTCCAAATAGCAGGAAGGGTTGGTAGGAGTCTTGAGCGCCCTGTGGGTGAGTTGCTCTTTTTTCATGAAGGACAAACTAAGGCTATCAAAAAAGCGATTAGAGAGATTAAGGAGATGAATCGTAAAGGAGGTTTTTAATGGATTGTTTATTCTGTAATACTCATTATGACAATCAAGTAAGATTTTCTGATATTTTCTTTTTGACACCCTTAAAGCAAAGTATCTGTAAGGAGTGTAAAGCAGGATTTGAAGCGATTGATGAGAGACATTGTCCCAGGTGTTTTAAAGCCCATCACCAAGGGGTATGTAGTGACTGTAAAGCTTGGGAAAAAGAAGGATACCTTGTCAACCACAAGACCTTATATCGCTACAATAGCCAAATGAAAGCTTATTTTTCACGTTTTAAGTTCCAAGGGGATTACCTTTTAGCAAGTCTTTTTCAAGAGGAAATTAAGCAAGCCTTAAAGGCCTATAAAGGTTATACTATCGTTGCGATTCCACTGGGGAAAAAGCGCTATGAAGAGCGTCAATTTAACCAAGTATTAGCCTTATTAGAAGGCAGTGGCTATCGCCATCAGGAGCTCCTTGGTAAGCACGATAGTCAAAAGCAATCTAGTAAAGGCAAAAAGAGCGTTTGATGGGAGACAATCCCTTTTACCTCCAAAAAGATGAGCAACTGCCTGAAAAGGTTCTCTTGGTAGATGATATCTACACGACAGGAGCGACATTATATGATGCTATTACCGTATTGCGCAAAAATGGCATTAAGATGATAAAAACTTTCTCATTAGCACGTTAAAAACTTGCACATTTTCATGAAAGCGATTATAATAATAATAGAGAAAGCGTTATGAACGCAAGAAAGAGGTACTTTATGATTAAATTTAGTATTCGCGGTGAAAATATCGAAGTGACAGAAGCTCTTCGCACTTACGTTGAGAGCAAGCTTGCTAAGATTGAAAAATACTTTAATGCGGCTCAAACGCTTGATGCCCGTGTTAATCTAAAAGTTTATCGTGAAAAGTCTTCTAAAGTGGAAGTAACGATTTTATTTGACTCTGTGGTTTTGCGTGCAGAAGATGTCTCACAAGATATGTATGGCTCTATTGACTTAGTTGTCGATAAGATTGAACGTCAGATTCGTAAAAATAAAACAAAGATTGTAAAAAAACATCGTGAAAAAGCAGCAGCTAGTCAAGTCTTTACACCTGAGTTTGAGGCAGAAGCTATTGAGGAAGTACCAGAGACTAAAGTTGTCCGTACAAAGCACGTTAGCCTAAAGCCTATGGATGTTGAAGAAGCCATTTTACAAATGGACTTGGTTGGTCATGATTTCTTTATCTATACAGATGCAGAAGATGGTACAACTAATGTGCTTTACCGTCGTGAAGATGGCGAATTAGGGCTTATTGAAGCCAAGTAAGATTATCCGATAAGACAATAAAGAACCCGTTAGGGTTCTTTATTGTGGTCTCAAAAGTTAAAGCCTTTTCAATGAGAATAAGTCAAAAGCATGGTATAATGAAAAAAACTAAAGGAGTGTCCTATGCTATCGAAAGCCAAATCACGTTATGTCATTCGTGAAATTATCAAACTCTTTCCAGATGCCAAGCCTAGTCTTGATTTTACAACGCATTTTGAATTATTAGTGGCTGTTATGCTATCAGCTCAGACGACAGATGCAGCCGTCAACAAAGTGACTCCTGCCTTGTTTGAGCGTTTTCCTAACCCAGAAGCTTTTGCCAAAGCTAGTCCTAAAGAGATTGAGCCTTATATCTCTAAAATAGGTCTTTACCGTAATAAAGCTCGCTTTTTGCATCAATGTGCTCTTCAATTACTAGAACGTTTTGATGGGCAAGTGCCACAGACCAGGGCAGAGTTAGAAAGTCTAGCAGGTGTGGGGCGAAAAACGGCCAATGTTGTTATGAGCGTTGGCTTTGGTATTCCAGCCTTTGCTGTGGATACTCATGTGACTCGTATTTGTAAGCACCATCAGATTTGTAAGCAATCAGCTACCCCTCTTGAGATTGAAAAGCGTGTTATGGATGTTCTTCCTAAAGAAGAATGGTTAGCAGCGCACCAAGCGATGATTTATTTTGGGCGGGCTATTTGTCATCCTAAAAACCCAGATTGTCACGAATACCCGCAACTTTATCATTTTCCTAGTGATTTAAAATAGCAAACGAAAGCTTAATAAGATGACAAGTCCCAGAGTTAAGAAAGGGACAAAGGCGATAGGCTGCCTGCGATGACCTTGAGTGAGGAGATAACAAATGGCAAGCCAAGAGCCGATTTGGATAATCCATAAGATGCCCATTTTATCAAGAATAAGGCTAAGACTGGCTAGATAGAAGAAGTCACCGCTGCCGATTTTTAAAGGGAAGATGTGGGCTAAAATACCAAAGAGTCCAATTACGCTAAACATGCCTAAATCATGCGCAAAAGGCAATAGTAATAGGGTAAAGATGAGCCAGACCATGATAGGGTATTCTTGTTGGTCATAGTCATAGAGTGCCAGCGTAAAGCTCATCAAAAGGCTAATCAGAAGAGGTAGGCTAATCAACTGGTAGGATAAGCCGACAAATAACAGACCACAGACAAGCTCTAAAAAGAGATAGCGCCTTGGAATGCTAGAGCCACAGTGTTTACAACGACTAGCATAATAGAGCTGTGAGAGGATAGGAATGAGCTCACTAATACCAAGCTTTGTCTGGCAGTTATCACAGTGACTAGCAGGAAGGACGATGGATTTTTCAGGGAAACGATCAACCACTACTCCTAAAAAAGAAGCAAGAGATGCCCCCAAACTAAAGTAAATTAAAACAATCATACCTTTTTATTCGAAATTTGAGTACAAATTCTTGCAATTATGAGATAAAAGACTATAATAGTAACTGTAAATAATAATTATTCTAATTATTGTTAGAGTGTTTAGTGGTTTGGCTAGCTAGTATGCCGAGCTAGGATTGTATTATAGGAGGCTATTAAAATGACACAAGTTTTAGACAAAGAAGCGATTTACACCTCTTTGACCCACAAAATCACAGCACCTGTCTCAAAAAATGCTAAGACAAAAGCTGTTTTGAACCAAGCTGTTGCAGATATTTCAAAAGCTTACTCTATCGTTCACCAAGTACACTGGTATATGCGTGGCGCTGGCTTTTTCTACCTTCATCCTAAAATGGATAAGCTAATGGATGCTTTAAATGATACCTTAGATGAGATGAGTGAGCGATTGATTACGATTGGTGGAGCTCCTTACTCTACTTTGAAAGAATTTGATGAGCATTCAGGTCTTGTTGAGACACCAGGGTCATTTGAAAAGACGATGACTGAAAATCTTGAGCGTTTGGCTGATGTCTACACTTATCTATCAAACCTTTATCAAGTGGGACTTGATGTTACGGACGAAGAAGGTGACGATGTTAGTAATGGTCTTTTTGCTGATGCACAAGGCGATGTTGAAAAGACGCTTTGGATGCTACGTGCAGAGCTTGGTCAGGCACCAGGACTTTATAAATAAGACAATATCTGGGATAATCCCAGATATTTTTTGCTAGTTTGAAAAAAGAAAATGCAAACGATTGCACGATTTCTATTGAAACCTCGCCTTATTTTTGATAAAATGACAACATGAAAACACTTTATGATGTGCAACAACTATTAAAACGCTTTGGGATATATGTGTATGTTGGTAAGCGACTTTACGATATCGAAGTGATGAAAATAGAGTTGTCAAAACTTTATGATAATCACTTGATTTCAAAAGATGATTATTTACTAGCAGACTTGATTTTACGGCGTGAACATCGTATAGAGGAGGAAAAAACGCATGACACAAAAACTTCTAGGCATTGATCTTGGAGGTACGACGATTAAGTTTGGGATTTTGACCCAAGATGGTAACATTCAAGAAAAATGGGCTATTGACACTAATATCTTAGAAGATGGCAAGCATATCGTTCCAGATATTGTAGCCTCACTAAAGCATCGACTTGATTTGTATGGATTGACTAAGGATGACTTTATCGGTATCGGTATGGGCTCGCCAGGCTCTGTTGATCGTGAACGTAAGACAGTGACAGGGGCTTTTAATCTTAACTGGGCAGAAACGCAAGAAGTTGGTTCGGTCATCGAAGCGGAATTGGGTATTCCTTTTGCCATTGATAATGACGCTAACGTTGCTACTTTGGGTGAGCGTTGGGTTGGTGCAGGTGCTAATAATGATGATGTTGTCTTTGTCACTTTAGGAACTGGTGTTGGTGGCGGTGTCGTAGCAGATGGCAATCTTATCCACGGTGTCGCTGGTGCTGGCGGTGAGATTGGACATATCATCATTGAGCCTGAGACTGGTTTTGAGTGTACTTGTGGCAATATCGGCTGTCTTGAGACGGTAGCCTCAGCGACAGGTGTTGTACGTGTTGCACGTCGTATGGCTGAGGAGTATGAAGGAAGCTCACAAATTAAAGCAGCCATTGATAATGGTGAATCTGTGACAAGTAAAGATATTTTTGATGCCGCTAAAGAAGGTGATAGTTTTGCCCTTACGATTGTTGATAAAGTATCAGAGTATCTAGGCTTAGCAACAGCTAATATCTCAAACATCTTAAATCCAGACTCGATTGTGATTGGTGGCGGGGTGTCCGCAGCAGGTGAATTTTTGCGTAGTCGTGTTGAGAAGCATTTTCTGACGTATGCTTTTCCACAAGTGCGCCAGTCAACAAAAGTCAAAATCGCTCAATTAGGTAATGATGCGGGTATCATCGGAGCAGCTAGCCTAGCTAGTACATTTATGAGTAACTAGGAGAGTATAATGGTCATTTGGATTTTAGTAGCTATTATGCTTTGTGTGCTGTTTTACACCTTGTTTAATTATTTACGTGTGAAAAAAGCAGCCACATTTCTTGATAATGCTAGCTTTGAAGCAAAAATACATGATGGTCAATTGATTGACATTCGTGAACCAGCGAGTTTTCAGCGTAAGCACATTTTAGGCGCGAGAAATCTCCCTGCTAGTCAGCTAAAGCATACTTTGTCTGCCATTCGAAAAGACAAGCCTGTCCTTCTTTACGACAACACAAGAAGTTCACTATTGCCACGTGTTATTATCATGCTGAAAAAAGAAGGCTATCAACCTATTTATGTTTTAAAGGATGGTCTTAATTATTGGGATGGTAAGGTTAAAGAAAATGAAAAAAGCGGTAAGTAACAGCTGTTACTTACCTTTTTTGAGGTGAAGTCATTTTTTGAAAACATTTACACTAGCTTGTTCTCTGTTTTTTACGAAAAAATATGGTATAATTCAACAGTTAAATACTTTTAGAGATATCAGAGGAAATCATGACACAATTAAGAGACGATATTCGTAATGTGGCAATCATTGCCCACGTTGACCACGGAAAAACAACCTTGGTGGACGAGTTGCTAAAACAATCACACACACTAGATGAGCGTAAAGAACTCCAAGAGCGTGCGATGGACTCAAATGACTTAGAAAAAGAGCGTGGGATTACAATCTTAGCTAAAAATACAGCTGTTGCTTATAATGGTACACGTATCAACATCATGGATACCCCAGGACACGCGGACTTTGGTGGTGAGGTTGAGCGTATCATGAAAATGGTTGATGGTGTGGTCTTGGTTGTGGATGCTTATGAAGGAACAATGCCACAGACACGTTTTGTGTTGAAAAAAGCGCTTGAGCAAAATCTGACACCGATTGTTGTTGTCAATAAAATTGACAAACCATCAGCGCGCCCTGAAGAAGTGGTAGATGAAGTGTTAGAGTTATTCATCGAGCTTGGGGCAGACGATGATCAGCTAGAGTTCCCAGTGGTTTATGCTTCTGCTATCAATGGAACGTCTTCTCTTTCAGATAATCCAGCAGATCAAGAGCATACTATGGCGCCAATTTTTGATACGATTATTGAGCATATCCCAGCTCCTGTGGATAATTCAGATCAACCGCTACAATTTCAAGTATCCTTGCTAGACTACAATGACTTTGTGGGACGTATCGGTATTGGACGTGTCTTTCGTGGTAGCGTCAAGGTTGGTGACCAAGTAACCCTCTCTAAATTAGACGGTACAACAAAAAACTTCCGTGTGACGAAACTCTTTGGTTTCTTTGGTCTTGAGCGTAAAGAAATTGACGAAGCTAAGGCTGGTGATTTGATTGCAGTATCTGGTATGGAAGATATCTTCGTTGGAGAGACTATTACACCGACAGATGCTGTTGAGCCACTTCCAGTGCTTCGTATTGATGAGCCGACCCTTCAGATGACATTTTTAGCCAATAACTCACCATTTGCAGGACGTGAAGGGAAATTTGTCACATCTCGTAAGGTTGAAGAGCGCCTTTTAGCAGAACTTCAAACGGATGTCTCCTTGCGTGTTGAAGCGACAGATTCTCCAGATAAATGGACGGTATCAGGACGCGGGGAATTGCATTTGTCAATCTTGATTGAGACGATGCGTCGTGAAGGCTATGAGCTTCAGGTATCACGTCCAGAAGTTATCATCAAAGAAATTGATGGTGTTAAAATGGAACCTTTTGAGCGTGTTCAAATTGATACACCAGAAGAGTATCAAGGAGCTGTTATTCAAAGCCTGTCAGAGCGTAAAGGTGAGATGCTTGATATGCAATCTACTGGTAATGGGCAAACACGTCTTATTTTCTTAGCACCTGCACGTGGTTTGATTGGGTATCCAACAGAGTTCTTGTCGATGACACGTGGATACGGTATCATGAACCATACCTTTGACCAGTATATGCCTGTGATTAACGCTGAGATTGGCGGGCGTCATCGTGGAGCCTTGGTTTCTATTGATACTGGTAAGGCAACTACTTACTCGATCATGTCTATCGAAGAGCGTGGTACTATCTTTGTCAACCCAGGAACTGAAGTGTACGAAGGGATGATTATCGGTGAGAATTCTCGTGAGAATGACTTGACAGTCAATATCACAAAGGCTAAGCAAATGACTAACGTGCGTTCTGCGACAAAAGACCAAACAGCTGTCATCAAGACGCCACGTATCTTGACCCTAGAAGAATCACTTGAATTCCTCAATGATGACGAGTATATGGAAGTAACCCCAGAGTCTATCCGCTTACGTAAGCAAATTTTGGATAAAAATGCGCGTGCTAAAGCGGCTAAAAAGAAAAAGAACGCAGCAGAAGCCTAGTCTAAGTGGCTAGAAGAGGTAGGCTATGTTTTACTTCATCATCTTACTGCTGTTGCTATTGTATTATTTCTTTATGGCACCAAGGTCTGTCAAAAAAACCTTAGAAGCTATTGGAATGGTGGGTATAGCTATTGTGATTCTCATTTTAATAGCAGCGGGTATTGTCGCTTTTTTGGGCATGTCCAAGGTCTTTTATATCAGCTTAGTCATGACAATGCTTGGTTTTTGGGCAATCAGAGACCTTCTTAAAATGCCAGTCAAAGCGAAACATAATCATTCTAAAATGTGAAAAGTCTAATGACTTTTCACATTTTTTGCTTATAAAAAAGAGATAAAATAACCTCATTTATCTAGACTTTTTAGCTCAATTGTACTATAATATGGTTGAGGAAAGTTATCTGTTATATTAAAGTAATATTAGAATAACTTTCTTTTATACTATTTACTCATCTGGTAGCTAGCTAGAAGATAGTCAGCTATGGATACAGTGAAAAAGGTTAATAGAGGAGGAGTTTATGTTTTACAAGGGAAAACACAAGCAACGCTTTTCGATTCGTAAGTATTCGTTTGGAGCAGCTTCTGTTTTACTAGGGACTGTGATAGTAGGTTTTTCAGCACCGCAAGCTAAAGCTGAAGAAGCACAGCCTGTAACAACAGAGCAAGTGGGTCCTACGAACACAACAAAAGAATCTGAAGTAGCGTTATCTGAAAACCAAACGTCAGAAGCCAGTGCAGTAGCTTCTGAGACAGCAGTGTCAGAAGTAAGTTCGGAAGTGACTTCTACTGAAACGGCTACTAGCGAAGTGAGTGAAGTGGCAGAAACGAGCGCGACATCTGAGGTGTCTGAAGTCTCAGAGAGTCCTTCAAGCACACCTAACAGTGAAATTTCAGAATCTTTGGCAAATTCTGAAGCAACATCTGAGCTAACTCCAGAAGTTGCAAAGGCATCTGAGGCAACATCAGAGCTAGCTTCTGAAACAAGTACTGCTAAGGAAGAGATTGCATCTGAAGCGGCTGCTGAGACGGCTAGTCAACCAGTAGCTGAAGCTGAAAAAGCAAGTGCTACAACAGTGCTAGATAGCTATACAGCACTCACTGCGCAAGCTAAGAGTGATTATCAAAACCGTGTAGCTACTGCGACTACAAAAGAAGAGATTGACTCTATCTTAGCGGAAGCTAGAGAGCAAAATCGCAGACGTCAAGAAGCCTTCCCAAATCAAGGGGCGACTATTTCAAGCAATCAAGTTTTTCGTGTGGCCAGTTCTACAGATAATGACACAGAAATCTCAAGTGACCTTCAAGATGAACTTGAAAAAAATGCTGTTTATAGTCCAGGAATAGCAGGTCAGAAAATGAGTTATTCTGGTACAGCCTTTATCAATACAAATGGCTCGACTGGTATTGATAGCCAAAAGTCGACTGATACACCGATTGCAGGGGTCAATGTGTATCTTCAATGGGTAAATGGTAAAGGTTATGTCTCTCGTGTTTATTACACAACGACTAATGCTGATGGTACCTTTACGATTGATTTGTCACAATCAGACAATGGTAAAGAAGGCAAAGAGGGTCAATGGTTTACTCTAGCTGGTGACGCTAGCTTTGCCATCAGAACATGGATTAAAAATCCAGACCCTGCTAAATACAGTGTCGTTAAAAACGGGGATATGATTTATGGTTTCCATACACGTACTAACCGTAAAAACGAGTCTTGGGACTTTACAGCAGGTATCAACCGTATCGTCAATGCCCAAGTCATCCTTCAAGAAAAACCTTGGCAGGAAGATTGGCTAGCCAAACCAGAAGCTGACCGTGAAGTGCCAGAAAATAGCGATGGGATTTGGCCTAATCAAGGCGCGTATGGTGCGATCAAAGGTTATGTTTGGTACGACAATGGTGATGGTGCTGGTACTCTTGCCAACCAATGGATTAACGACGGAAATGACGTCAAGGCAGTCGGGACTAAAGTCGTAGCATCTTACCTTAATGACGAGTTGACACGTCAATTGGATACGTGGAAATCAGAGCATAAAGGCTATTCTAACGAAGATTTCAAAAAAGCGCAAGCAGAGTTGATTGCGGCCTATGAAGCAGTTAATGGCAAAGGCTCAGCTATCGGTGAGACAGTCGTTGGTACAGTTGAGAGCGATGGGTCTTACTATATTCCATTTAGAGGTTTGTATGGTGTTAGTGCTTACCGTCAAAACGCTATTGCTCAAACCTACAATAAAATCACCGACGAAGAGTATGGTAAGGTCGTCAACGACGAGGACAACAAGACACGTAGTCTCCTTGTTTGGAATGGTAGTGTCAACCAACGTGTCAGACATATCAATACTGACTACATGTATGTGGCACCGCTGATTGATAACTATAACATCTGGACAGATACACCATTTGTAACCAATATGTTTACATCTTTGGTAAACAATGCTGCTCCAGGTATGCCGACAGTTCTAGCTGGGACTAATATCGGCTCAATCAACTTTGCGCTTCTTGCCCCTCAACCAATGATCGATGTCACTAACTATGACAATACCAACAAGATTGCCTTTAAGGGTGACAAAGCGACTTCTGTTGTTGGCGGTTTATTGCCATCACGTGAATACCAAGTCCAATGGTTTAGAGATGGTAAGGCTATTGGGGATGCGCAAACCATCACATCTACTACCCAAGGTGAAGCAACACCAGCTGAATTCACAGTTCCTGATGACATCACAGGGGCAACAACCTTTACAGTTGCTATCTTTGAGCAAGGTGAGAGCACTAGCAGTCTAAATAACGCACTTGCTTTGGATTCTTTCACTGCCAATGTGCCGATGACAGATTCTTATCAAGCAGCTTATCCAACTGTTGAAGGTAATATCGGTAAAGATACAGATCCTATCCTTCCGACCTTCAAAGATAGCGCTGGAGCTGATACGACTATGCCAGAAGGCACCAGCTTTACAACGACAACGGAAGCAAATCTACCAGAGGATGTGAAAAATACTATTCCTCAAGGAGCAACAGTTGTTGATCCAGCTAATGTGACGATTGACTCTGCGACAGGTGCTGTTGTTGTCAAAGGTGATGCTTTAGTTGGTAAAGGTAGCTATGTTGTTCCTGTTGAAGTGACTTATTCAGATGGTACAAAAGACTATACTTTTGCTACTGTTACAGTAACTCAAGAGGCAACAGACATCTACGCTGCTCAAGATGCAACACTTGAAAAAGAGTATGGGCAATCAACTACTGATAAAGAAGTGTTTGATGCGATTACCTTCAAGGATGCTGACGGCAATGCTGTAAATGCTCCAGAAGGCACAAGCTACGCTCTTAAAGACGGTGCTACATTGCCAGATGGTTCAGCAGCAGGAGATTACCCAGTTCCTGTAGTTGTGACTTACCCAGACGGCAGCACAGACGAAGTAACTGTGACGGTTAAGGTCGTTGACAACCGTACAGACGCAGAGAAAAATACGCCAATAGGCCAAGATGTGACCACTGAGTTGAATCAAGAGCCTAAAGCCGAGGACGCTATCGCTAACAAGTCAGACCTTCCAGAAGGCACCAAGTACGAATGGAAGACTCCAGTTGATACAGCATCTGAAGGCGACAAAGAAGGTACAGTAGTTGTGACTTACCCAGACGGAAGCACAGATGAAGTACCAGTGACCGTTAAGGTGGTTGATAGCCGTACAGATGCGGATAAGAACACCCCAACAGGTCAAGACGTGACTGTTGAAACTGGTGAAACACCTAAGGCTGAGGACGCGATCGCTAACAAGTCTGATCTTCCAGAAGGCACTAAGTACGAATGGAAGACTCCAGTTGACACAACAGGTACAGGCGACAAAGAAGGTACAGTAGTCGTGACTTACCCAGACGGCAGCACAGATGAAGTACCAGTAACGGTTAAAGTTGTTGATAGTCGTACAGATGCGGATAAGAACATCCCAACAGGCCAAGATGTGACCACTGAGTTGAATCAAGAGCCTAAAGCTGAAGACGCTATCGCTAACAAGTCTGATCTTCCAGAAGGTACTAAGTACGAATGGAAGACTCCAGTTGACACCACAGGTACAGGCGACAAAGAAGGTACAGTAGTTGTCACTTACCCAGACGGCAGCACAGACGAAGTGCCAGTAACGGTTAAAGTCGTTGATAGCCGAACAGACGCAGAAAAGAACACGCCAACAGGCCAAGATGTGACTGTTGAAACTGGTGAAACACCTAAGGCTGAGGACGCTATCGCCAACAAGTCTGAACTTCCAGAAGGCACTAAGTACGAATGGAAGACTCCAGTTGACACCACAGGTACAGGCGACAAAGAAGGTACAGTAGTTGTCACTTACCCAGACGGCAGCACAGACGAAGTGCCAGTAACGGTTAAAGTCGTTGATAGCCGAACCGATGCAGAGAAGAATACTCCGACAGGCCAAGATGTGACTGTTGAAACTGGTGAAACACCTAAGGCTGAAGATGCTATCGCCAACAAATCCGACCTTCCAGAAGGTACTAAGTACGAGTGGAAGAGTCCAGTTGACACCACAAGTACAGGCGACAAAGAAGGTACAGTAGTCGTGACTTACCCAGACGGCAGTAAGGACGAAGTGCCAGTGACCGTTAAGGTGGTTGATAGCCGCACAGATGCAGATAAGAACACACCAACAGGCCAAGATGTGACTGTTGAAACTG
>NZ_JBLBUC010000020.1:0-29397 GCF_047290665.1 Streptococcus lishijunsis
TAAGACACCGCCTTTTCACGGCGGTAACACGGGTTCGAATCCCGTACGGACTGTAAGATAAGAAAAAGAGGAAACAATATGTTTCCTCTTTTTTGTGATACAGTGAGATAGCAAAATAGAATTGTCAAAACATTCAAAAAAGACTTTTCAATTTATGAAAATAGGTGTATAATAGTTCTATTATTGACTAAGCGATAGGATGATTTGCTAAAAGGAGCATAAGAGTATGAAAAAAAGTTTTATTCATCAACAACAAGAAATTTCTTTTGTTAAAAACACTTTTACACAATATTTGATTGATAAACTTGAGATTGTTGAAGTACAAGGACCTATCTTGAGTCAGGTTGGTGATGGAATGCAAGATAACTTATCTGGTATTGAGAATCCTGTGTCTGTTAAGGTGTTGCAAATCCCAGAAGCAGAGTATGAGGTGGTTCATTCTTTAGCTAAATGGAAACGTCATACTTTAGCAAGGTTTGGTTTCAATGAAGGTGAGGGTCTATTTGTTCATATGAAGGCTCTTCGTCCTGATGAGGACTCACTAGATCAGACGCACTCTGTTTATGTCGATCAGTGGGACTGGGAAAAGGTGATTCCAGATGGTCAGCGTAATTTAGCTTACTTGAAAGAGACTGTTGAGAAGATTTATAAGGCGATTCGTTTGACGGAATTAGCTGTTGAGGCTCGTTTTGATATTGAGTCTGTTTTGCCTAAGCAGATCACGTTTGTCCATACAGAAGATTTGGTGGCACGTTATCCTGATTTAACCCCTAAAGAGCGTGAAAATGCTATCTGTAAAGAATATGGAGCTGTTTTTTTGATAGGTATTGGTGGGGAGTTGGCTGATGGCAAACCTCATGATGGACGCTCTCCTGATTATGATGACTGGACTAGTGAGTCTGAAGAGGGCTATAAAGGCTTAAATGGTGATATTTTAGTATGGAATGATGTGCTAGGAAGTGCTTTTGAATTGTCCTCAATGGGTATTCGTGTGGATGAGGATGCTCTTCGTAGGCAAGTCGTGATTACAGGAGATGAAGAGTGCCTTAAGCTTGAGTGGCATCGCACTTTACTGAAAGGCTTTTTCCCACTGACGATAGGTGGCGGTATTGGCCAATCCCGTTTGGCGATGTTTTTATTGCGTAAAAAACACATCGGCGAAGTGCAATCTAGCGTATGGCCGCAAGAAATTGTGGAAACATATAGTAATATTTTGTAAGAGACTGACCTTAGGGTCAGTTTTTTGTGTAGGTTATGTGATGAGAATGTATGCAAGGCTAGGAAAAATTTGCTATAATGGGTAATATGAGAGTAGTATCAGGAATATTTGGAGGGCGTCCTCTGAAGACCTTGAAAGGGCAGACAACACGCCCAACAACTGACAAGGTTAAGGGGGCGATGTTTAATATGATAGGCCCTTATTTTGAAGAGGGTCGTGTTTTAGATTTGTTTTCAGGAAGTGGTAGTTTGGCTATTGAGGCTATTTCACGTGGTATGCGTGAGGCAGTCTTAGTGGAGCGTGACCGTAAGGCGCAAGCCATTATCTTAGAAAATATCGCAATGACTAAGGCTAATGAGTGTTTCCATTTGATGAAGATGGATGCTAATCGTGCTTTAGATCAATTGCAGGGCACATTTGACTTGGTGTTTTTAGACCCTCCCTATGCCAAGGAAGAAATCGTCAAGCATATCCATCAGCTAGAAGAGCGCAGTCTTTTGGCAAGAGATGTCATGATTGTCTGTGAGACAGATAAGGCAGTTGACTTGCCTGAGGAGATTGCTGCTTTTGGTATTTGGAAACAAAAGGTTTATGGTATTAGTAAGGTCACAGTTTATGTGAGATAGGAGCTTATGATGACGCGACGGCTAATCGTTTTGATTGTGGGTGTGGTGGTAATGTTAGTTGTGCTGTATCATTTACGCTATTTAAAGGACTATTTTAGGCGTTTTGGGTTAAAAAATAAAGAAGGGGCTTTCGCTCTGTCTCGTAGCAAGCAACCCTTCTTTTTATTGATGGGGGTATTTATCCTTATCTGGCTCTTAGTGCTAGTCTTACTACATGGTATCACGTCAATGTCTGTTTTAGCTTGGTGTTTGATTATTGGACTGTTGTGCTTATATCATAATGGAGATGGAGATGACTAAAACAATTGGGTTATTTAGTGGGTCTTTTGACCCTGTGACAAAAGGGCATTTAGATATTATCAGGCGTAGTTCTTCTTTGTTTGAGAAACTGTATGTTGGCATTTTGCATAATGTGGAAAAAGAAGGCTATTTTAGTTTTGAACAGCGTGTTAAGATGTTACAAGGGGCTCTAAGAGGACTCGATAATGTCGAGGTGATTATGGCAAACGACGTTTTAACGGTGACCTTAGCTAGACAAGTCGGTGTGACGCATTTGGTAAGGAGCTTACGTAATGCTAAAGATTTGGATTATGAAGCTGATTTAGCTTTTTACAATCACCATTTAGCCCAAGAGCTAGAGACAGTTTTTTTATTAACAAAGCCTGAGTTGGCTTATATTAGCTCTAGTCGGGTTCGAGAATTGCTACATTTTGGTGTGGATATTAGCCCATTTGTTCCTGAAAGTGTGTTATTAGAGTTGGAGAAAGGACATCAATGACTAAAAAAGTAACGACAAAAACACGGTGGCAAAAACTAAAATGGTGGTTGATAGGGATTATCAGTATTGTAATAGTACTTTTTAGCTTATTTGTCCCTTTGCCTTACTATGTGGAGATGCCAGGTGGTTCTTTTGATATCAAGTCTGTTTTGAGTGTAGATGGGAAAGAAGATAAAGGAAAAGGTTCGTACCAATTTGTGGCAGTGGGGGTTGTACAAGCGAGTTTAGCACAGCTCTTATATGCTTATCTGACGCCTCATATGATCATAGAGACCAAGGAAGCTACAACTGGTGGTTATAGCAATGATGATTTTAACCGTATCAATCAGTTTTATATGGAAAGCTCACAAAATACTGCTATTTATCAAGCTTTAAAGCTCGCTGGTAAAGACGTGAGTATGGATTATAAGGGTGTATATGTCTTGAATGTCGCTAATAATTCCACGTTTAAAGATGTGCTTCAGATTGCCGATACTCTTACAAAAGTTAATGGAAAATCGTTTAGCAGCTCTAGTGATTTGGTGGATTATGTCACAGGCTTGAGCTTGGGCGATAAGGTAACGATTAACTATGTGTCAGACGGTAACGAAAAAGAAGCGACTGGAAAGATAGTGCCTCTTAGCAATGGTAAAAATGGCATTGGTATTGGGCTGACTGATCATACTGAGGTCAATTCACCTGTCAAAGTAGCTTTTAATATTGATGGTGTGGGAGGTCCTAGTGCAGGCTTAATGTTTACCTTGTCTATTTATGATCAAGTGTCTGGTGAGGATTTACGCAAAGGGCGTATTATCGCAGGAACAGGAACTATTGAATCAGATGGGTCTGTCGGTGATATCGGTGGAGCAGGGCTCAAAGTCATCTCAGCAGCTCAAGCTGGAGCTCAGATTTTCTTTGTTCCCAACAATCCTGTCGATGAGGCAACTAAAAAAGCCAATCCAAAGGCTGTGACTAACTATGAAGAAGCCAAACAAGCGGCTAAGGAGATAGGGACAGATATGACAATTGTCCCTGTTAGGTCTGTTGAAGAGGCGATTGCTTATCTCAAAGAGACCAAGTAAGGTGATGGAAGCCATGGTATTTATCATGGCTTTTCAAGAGGAAAAATCACAGACTTGGGATTGAGAATAGAAGTTAGAATTGTTATAATAAAAGATAATGTCTTAAAAAGTCATTGCTAAGAAAGGAGTCTTATGCGTAAGGACATCTCACCTGAACTCTATAATTACAATAAATTCCCAGGCCCTGACTTTGTCCGCCTAGATCAGAAGGTACAAAGCCAAGACTATCAGTTTCTTTTAGTTGAAGACGTGAAAGATGGTTTTGATGCTAAGGTGTTTAGTCAGCGTTTTTCTGATATTTTACTCAAATATGACTATATTGTCGGAGATTGGGGTGGTGAGCAGCTACGACTCAAAGGGTTTTACAAGGATAAGCGCAAGGGCAAAAAATACAGTCAAATTAACTACCTAGAGGATTATTTGCTAGAATATTGTCAGTTCGGTTGTGCTTATTTTATCTTAGAAAACCCAAATCCGCAGGAGATTAGCTATGAGGAAGAAAAGGGGTATCGTAAAAAGCGTAAAGCAAAATCTGCTAAAAATCGGTCCCCTAAAGCTTACAACAAGCCTAAAAAGCGTAGGGATAACGAGCGACAAGAGACTAAACGTAAGCGTCGTCTAGAAGACCGTGAGGTTAAGGAAGCTAAGCAGCATTTTGTCATTCGAAAAAAACAATAAGGGGTTAGAAAGGACGCAGCAATTGCTGTGAGACAGGATATGAAACCGTCTATTTATGGATTGACACGTGATGAGTTGACAGATTGGCTAATTGAGAAGGGGCAAAAACCTTTTCGTGCTAGTCAGATTTGGGATTGGCTTTATCGAAAACGAGTCCAATCATTTGAAGAAATGACCAATCTCTCAAAACCTTTGTTGGCACTACTTGCGGAAGCATTTTGTGTAAATCCACTAAAGCAACGTATCGCTCAAGAATCTGCTGATGGTACGGTGAAGTATTTATTTGAGTTGCCTGATGGCATGCTGATTGAGACTGTTTTGATGCGCCAGCATTATGGCTTGTCTGTTTGTGTGACCACTCAAGTCGGCTGTAATATCGGCTGTACTTTTTGTGCGAGTGGCTTGATTAAAAAGCAACGCGATTTGACTAGTGGTGAAATCACTGCTCAGATTATGTTAGTTCAGAAGTATTTTGATGAGCGTGGTTATGATGAGCGTGTCAGTCATGTGGTTGTCATGGGAATTGGAGAACCTTTTGATAATTATGATAATGTCATGAAGTTTCTAAAAACAATCAATGAAGACAAGGGATTAGCTATCGGTGCAAGACATATCACGGTATCAACATCAGGTTTAGCGCCTAAAATTCGTGACTTTGCTAATGAAGGTGTCCAAGTTAATCTTGCTGTATCGCTTCATGCGCCAAATAATGACTTACGCTCCAGCATCATGCGTATCAATCGCTCATTTCCATTGGAGAGATTATTTGATGCGATTAAATACTACATTGAGAAAACGAATCGCCGTGTCACCTTTGAGTATATCATGCTTAATCAGGTCAATGACGGTGAAGAACAGGCTAGAGAATTGGCTGCCTTGACAAAAGATATCCGTAAACTGTCATATGTCAACTTGATTCCTTATAATCCTGTATCTGAACACGATCAGTATAGCAGAAGTCCTAAAGAGCGCGTGGCTGCATTTTATGATGTTCTTAAACAAAATGGTGTTAATTGTGTCGTTCGTCAAGAGCATGGTACCGATATTGATGCAGCTTGTGGTCAGTTGCGCTCTAATACTATGAAACAAGATAAGGCAAAACAAGCGGAGAGATCCTGATGAATTCTTTTATGACGTGGTGGTTTGCTGACGAAAAGCTAAATCTAACACCCAAAGCTAAGAAGCTAGTACAGGGATGTTTGTTGGTCTATATCGGTTTTCTTATTTATATGTGCTTTGGTCCACAACATAGCTCTCCAAGTGGTGTTGAGACACCTAATATTGTCTATGTAGGTCCTATGGTTTTTCTTTGGGTGCCTTTTAATTCCTTAGTGAGCTTAGGTGAGATAACCAGCCTTGAGCAACTTATCTGGGTCCTTGGGCAAAATATAGCCAACATCTTTTTATTGTATCCTTTGCTATTTGGCATATTATTGTGGCAACCCCAGTGGCGTAGTGCTAAGCCTAGTCTTTTTCTAGCTTTTATGATTAGCTTGAGCATCGAATGCACACAACTGCTGATTGATATCTTATGGCATGCGAATCGTGTATTTGAAGTAGATGATCTCTGGACCAATACATTAGGAGGAGTCTTTGCTTACTGGACGTTTAAGAGACTTACTCATTTGGTAAATAAGCTTTAAAACAGTTGCTTTTAACAACTGTTTTTGCTATGGGCGATATACTTGTCAAATAAGTCTTAACATTGTATCATAAGAGGAATTGAAAAAGGAGGAGACTATGTCTATTATCAGACGATTGTGGTGGTTTTTTCGTTTGGAGAAAAAACGCTATCTTATCGGTATTATCTCACTAAGTTTAGTAGCTCTACTTAATCTTATTCCCCCTAAAATTATGGGCGAAGTGATTGATGCTATCACACAAAAAGAGCTGACAACACCAGAGTTGTTATTAAATGGTTTTTATTTGATTATGGCGGCTTTGGCGATGTATGGCTTACGCTATATTTGGCGTATGTATATTTTGGGAACTTCTTATCGTTTGGGACAGATTATGCGCTATCGCTTGTTTGAGCATTTTACACAAATGCCACCGAGCTTTTATGAGCGTTATCGGACGGGTGATTTGATGGCGCACGCGACCAATGACATTACCTCCCTAACACGGCTAGCAGGAGCTGGTGTCATGTCTGCTGTTGATGCGTCTATCACAGCTTTGGTGACCTTGATAACCATGCTAGTGACCATATCTTGGCAGATGACTGTCATTGCGATTATTCCCTTGCCTTTTATGGCTTATGCGACAAGCCGTTTGGGTAGAAAGACACATGAGAGTTTTAAAGCGTCGCAAGCGGCTTTTTCAGCTTTAAATAATAAAGTCCAAGAAAGTGTATCAGGTATCAAAGTGACAAAGTCTTTTGGTTATCAAAAAGAGGAGATAGCCTCCTTTCAAGAGGTCAATGATATGACCTTTCGTAAAAATATGACCACTATGCGCTATGATGTGATGTTTGATCCCTTGGTACTACTTTTTATCGGTGCATCTTATGTCTTAACCTTATTTGTGGGAGCACTTATGGTGCGACAAGGTCAAGTAACTGTAGGAAATTTAGTGACGTTTGTGACCTACTTAGACATGTTAGTGTGGCCTTTACAGGCAGTTGGTTTTTTGTTTAATATGATTCAGCGAGGCAGTGTGTCTTATCATAGGATAGAGACCTTATTAGCTGAAGAGTCTGATTTGATAGAGCCAGAGGTTGCCTTAGAGACTGTTGAAAATGGCGATTTGGTCTATGCTATTGAGCGTTTTGCTTATGAGGACAAGACGATCTTATCTGATATTCACTTTGAGCTAAAGAAAGGACAGACACTAGGTATAGTTGGTCAGACAGGCTCTGGAAAGACCACCTTGCTTCGCTTGTTATTACGTCAACATGATATCAACCAAGGTTTCATCTCACTGAATCAACATCATCTGAGTCAATACCGTCTATCAGACCTCCGCTCTTTGATAGGCTATGTCCCTCAAGATCAGTTTTTATTTGCGACATCTATTTTAGATAATATCCGCTTTGGAGATGTCAGTCTATCAAAGGATGCTGTTATCAAAGCTAGTCAGCAAGCGCAAGTATATGAGGATATTATGCGTATGCCAGATGGTTTTGAGACTATTTTGGGTGAAAAAGGGGTGAGCTTGTCAGGTGGGCAAAAACAGCGTATTGCAATTAGCCGTGCCATGATTTTGGATCCAGATATTTTGATTTTGGATGATTCTTTATCGGCAGTTGATGCTAAGACAGAGCATGCCATCATTGAGCAGCTTAAGGAGCTAAGAAAGGATCAGACAACGCTCATCACGGCTCATCGTTTGTCAGCGGTTGTCCATGCAGATGTCATTATTGTCTTAGAAGATGGGCATATTGTGGAGCGTGGGACACATGAGGAGCTTCTTAAGCATGATGGTTGGTATGCCAAGACCTATGCCTCTCAGCAATTAGAAATGGAGGATGGCGATGTCTCATAAAACACAATGGCAGATTTTTAAGCGACTACTTGGCTATTTACGCCCCTATAAGTGGCTGACAGCTCTAGCTTTGACGTTATTACTATTAACGACTGTACTAAAGAGCATTATTCCACTGATAGCATCGCATTTTATTGACCATTATCTTGATCAGATCAATCAAACAGCCATGCTTTTATTGTTGGGCTATTATATGATGTATATCCTTCAAGCTATTATCGCTTATTTTGGGAATCTCTTTTTTGGGCGCGTGTCGTATCAGATTGTCAGAGATATTCGCTATGATGCTTTTTCCAATATGCAAAGGCTTGGGATGTCCTATTTTGACAAGACACCAGCAGGAGCGATAGTCTCTCGTATCACCAATGATACAGAGACTATTAGTGATATGTTTTCAGGGCTTTTGGCGAGTTTTGTGACGGCTATCTTTATCTTTACGACGACCTTATACACTATGCTTCTTTTAGATAGTCGTTTGACGCTATTGATCGTTCTTTTCCTACCATTGATTTTTCTATTAGTGAATGCCTATCGCAAGCTTTCGGTCAATGTTATTACCAAAACAAGAGAGTTACTTGGTGATATCAATAGTAAGCTCTCAGAGAGTATAGAAGGGATCAAAATTGTTCAAGCGTTTGGTCAAGAAAAGCGTCTGTTAGCTGAATTTGAAGCCATCAATGAAGAGCATGTCGTTTATGCTAAGCGATCTATGCAACTAGATAGCCTCTTTTTACGCCCAGCTATGTCACTGTTAAAACTGCTAGCTTATGGTGTTTTGATGTCTTATTTTGGGATAAGGGGGATGCGTTTAGGTATCTCAGCAGGGGTGATGTATGCTTTTATCCAATACATCAATCGTTTATTTGATCCTTTGATTGAGGTGACACAAAACTTTTCGACCTTGCAAACCTCAATGGTGTCAGCAGGGCGTGTGTTTGATTTGATAGATGCTAGAGAGTATGAGCCAAAACAAGAGGAAAACGATAAGACTATCAAAGAAGGTCATATTCGTTTTGAGCATGTTAGTTTTAGCTATGATGGTAAACACCCTATCTTAGACGATATTTCCTTTGAGGTCAAAAAAGGTGAGACGATTGCTTTTGTAGGGGCGACAGGGTCAGGAAAATCCTCTATTATCAATGTTTTTATGCGTTTTTATGACTTTTCATCAGGAAAAATAACTATTGATGGAGAGGATATCAAACAATACCCTATAAGTGAGCTAAGACACTCTATTGGCTTGGTGCTACAAGAGCCTTTTATCTATCATGGTACTGTGGCTTCTAACATCAAGATGTATCAGCATCTTAGTGATGAGGAGGTGCAAAAAGCAGCCGAATTTGTTGATGCGTCTCATTTTATTGAGCAGCTAGAAGGGGGCTATCAGCATCCTGTTAGCGAGCGAGGAGAGAGCTTTTCAACAGGTCAGCGTCAATTGTTGGCATTTGCACGAACAATCGCAGCAAAGCCAAAGATTCTAATCTTAGATGAAGCGACAGCTAATATCGACTCTAACACAGAGCAGTTGGTCCAAAGCTCTCTAGCCAAGATGAGACAAGGTAGAACGACGATTGCGATTGCTCACCGATTATCAACGATTCAAGATGCCGATTGTATTTATGTTCTTGATAAGGGTAAGATTATTGAGCAGGGGACACATGAAGAGCTCCTAAAAAAAGCTGGTGTTTATCAGCGGATGTATCGTCTGCAGGCAGGCATGTTAGATGCTTAGAAATAGAAATGAGGTTTATTATGACATTTGAAGAGATTTTACCAGGGCTTAAAGCCAAGAAAAAATATGTCCGTACAGGTTGGTCTGGAGCGGAAAATTATGTTCAGTTATTTGACCAGATCAGTGTGGCTGACCAAGAGTTAGAAGTGACACCCTACTTTTTAATTCATGTGTCTGGAGAAGGTGAGGGCTTTTCGATGTGGAGTCCGACACCTTGTGACATTTTAGCGACAGATTGGGTTGAAGTGGATGCTTAAGCGTGCATTAGTGACAGGGGTTTCGTCAGGTATTGGTTATGCGCAAGCAAAAGCTTTGCTAAAGGAAGGATTTGTCGTTTATGGTGTTGATAAGGCTCAAAAGCCTGATTTAGTGGGGGATTTTCATTTTTTACGCTTAGACGTGACACGTGATTTAGAGCCCTTATTTAGTTGGTGTGATGAGGTTGAGGTTTTGTTGCTAACGGCAGGGATACTTGATGATTACAAGCCGTTATTAGACAGTAATGAGAGAGATTTGGAGCAGCTGCTAGCCGTTAATCTTCTAGCACCCATTGCTTTGACACGTTTTTACCTGCCTAAGATGCTAGAAAGACAAGAAGGGATTATCATCACTATGTGCTCTATTGCTAGCACTTTGGCTGGTGGGGGTGGCTCTGACTATACGACCAGTAAGCACGCTCTAGCTGGCTTCACCAAGCAATTAGCGCTAGACTATGCCAAAGAAGGCATACAGGTCTTTGGGATTGCTCCTGGAGCTGTCAAGACAGGTATGACAGCTAGTGATTTTCAACCTGGAGGGCTAGCGGATTGGGTAGCCAATGAGACGCCGATTAAGCGCTGGATAGAAGCTAGCGAGGTGGCTGATTTGACGGTATTTCTTACATCTGGAAAAGCGCGTGCGCTTCAAGGGGAGATTATCACGATTGATGGTGGTTGGAGTTTAAAATAGTTTAGAAAAAGGAAAATAAGATGGCATTTTATTCTTATGATTATGTCCTTAGTCAGATTAGCCAGTCCAACTGGCTTTTGATGGGACTATTATCCGCTTTGTTAGTGGGGATTATCACTGTCTCTATCAAGGCTTATCGCAATCAAAAAGATAGCAAATATAGAGAGTTGGTTATTATTTTAGTCTTGTCGCTGATAGCTACTCTTTTGATTACTATTAGTGGCTTTCAAGCCAATCAGGCATCAGACAATCAATACAGGACCTCCTTACATTTTATTGAGATGGTCTCTAGTCAGCTTGAGGTTGATAAATCAGAGGTTTACGTTAATACCTCAGCGGCTACTGATGGTGCTATTGTTTATGTGGATGGGCAATTTTACCGTGCTATTGAAGGTAGCAGTCAAGACAGTTATCTACTTGAAAAAATAGAAATGTATCGTTCGGATGTCGAACTTGTGGAGGTGGGTTCATGACTTTATCTTATATTGATGTCGGCTTAAAGCTGGCGCTAGGCCTGTTGACCCTGATTATTGTTATCAATATCTCGGGGAAAAGTAATCTAGCACCCAATTCAGCTAGTGATCAGATTCAAAACTATGTGCTGGGTGGTATCATTGGTGGTGTGATTTATAGTCCGTCTATTACGATTTTACAGTACACCATTATCTTGTTGATTTGGACTGTTTTAGTCTTACTGCTCAAATGGCTCAAAACGCATAATCTTTTGGTTAAGCGTTTTGTGGATGGACAGCCTAGTATTTTGATTAAAAGAGGTAAGCTAGATGTTGAAGCTTGTCGTCTAGCAGGCTTATCGGCATCTGATTTGACCTTAAAGTTACGTGCACAAGGTGTTTTTCATATCAAGTCTGTCAAACGTGCCGTTTTAGAGCAAAATGGTCAATTGATTGTGGTGCAATCAGGTGAGGAAAATCCTAAATTTCCTCTCATTACAGATGGTGTTATCCAGCAAGATATGCTAGAAGATATGGATAAAGATGCTGACTGGCTTTTGGAACAATTGGCAAAAGAGGGCTATGATGACCCTTCTAATATCTTTTTGGCAGAATATGATAAGGGTATTTTGTCTGTGGTTCCTTACTAAAAGTGATGAAAGCTACGCTTGGCGTAGCTTTTTGACTATTGTCACCTAAAACGTCTATAAAAGTCAATCTATCTGTCATCAATGTTACCAAAGCCTAACTTGCTTGTCATAGAAAGCGTGTATCATATAAAAAGTCGTTGGCTTAGTCTAGCGAACTAAATAGCTTGCCAAAAGACGCCTTACCGTCTTAATCAGATAGTACACAGGCAAGAATATAAAGGAGACATCATGACACATAAATTGAAAGTACAATTATTAACATTAGCAGGTATTCTTGGTTTAGCCACTGTTGGTGTAGCAGCTAGTGCAGACAGCTATACCGTTCAATCTGGTGATACGCTATCAGCTATTGCGCTTAACCACAATACAAGCGTTGAAAAGTTGGTTAGCCTTAATAACTTAACCAATGCTCACTTGATTCATGTAGGTCAAGTACTAGAACTTGATGGTGAAGGAGACACACAAGTAGCTACTGCTAGTGAAAGTCAAGCACCAGTATCACAAGCAACGACAGATTATAGCAATTATTCGTCAAATGTAACCCTTGCAAATGGTAATACAGCAGGTAGTACAGGTGCCTATGCAGCAGCACAAGTAGCTGCTGCAACTGGTACTAGTGCGGCAACATGGGAATACATCATTGCCAAAGAGTCAAATGGTAATGTCAATGCCTACAATCCTTCAGGAGCGTCAGGGCTCTTCCAAACGATGCCAATCTGGGGTGATACGTCTAGTGTTGAAGCTCAAATCCAAGCAGCAATCCGTGCTTACAATGCATCAGGATTTGGTGCGTGGGGCATCTAAGTTTATTTAGACACATCAAAAGACTAGCTTGGCTAGTCTTTTTTTTGCAGTAATGTTTTGTCAAAAAAACGCTATCGTGATATAATCGGACTGTTATATCTTTGAAAAAGGAGAGCTTATGATAGGTTCACTAATCGTTGGTGCTTTGATTGGCTGGTTGGCAAGTATGGTAGCTGGCAAAAATCACACAATGGGCTGTTTATGGAATACCATTGCAGGTCTTTTGGGTGCTTTTATCGGTCAAAGGTTATTTGGTAGTTGGGGCGTTCAGTTGGCAGGCATAGCGATTATTCCCTCTATTTTGGGAGCGGTGATTGTCATTGCGGTAGCTGCTTTGATAACTGATCGTTGATAAGAAGAGATTAGGTGGCTATGTGTCACCTCTTTTGGTAGAAAAAAGGAGTTAGACGATGAGATTAGCATTACTAGGGACAGGTATGATTGTTGAGGAAGTCCTTCCTGTTTTAAGAGAAATCAAGGGTATTGAGTTGGTAGCAGTGTTATCAACACCTAGGAGTTTGGAAAAAGCACAGGCGCTTTGTGAGCGTTATGATATGGAGCAGGCAACGAGTGATTATCAGACTATTTTAGCTAATGACAAGGTGGATACTATCTATATCGGCACGCCTAATCACACCCACTATGCCTATGCCAAAGAGGCACTTTTAGCTGGTAAACACGTCATCTGTGAAAAGCCATTTACGCTTCATAAAGCTGACTTAGAAGACTTAGCAGCCCTAGCTAAAGAAAAGGGCTTAATCTTACTAGAGGCAATCACTAATCAGTATTTACCCAATACCAAGGCTATCAAAGAGCATTTACAAGAGCTTGGAGAGGTTAAGATTGTGGAGTGCAATTATTCGCAGTATTCGTCTCGGTATGATGCTTTTAAACAAGGTCATATAGCGCCAGCCTTTAATCCAGAGATGGGAGGAGGCGCTCTTAGAGACCTTAATATCTATAATATTCATCTGGTAGTTGGGCTTTTTGGGGCACCTAAAACGGTCTTTTATTTACCTAATATCGAAAGACAAGTCGATACGTCAGGTGTTTTGGTGATGGATTATGAGGGCTTTAAGTGTATCTGTATTGGTGCTAAAGATTGTAGTGCCGATATCACCTCTACCATTCAAGGCAATAAAGGCACGATTACGATTTTAGGGCCAACCAATAGCTTGCCACAAATCACAGTGACTCACCGTGATAGCCCAGCCAAAATCATCAATGACAATGGTGATTATCATCGCATGCATGCTGAATTTGAAGTATTTGAAGCTATCATCGCTCAAAATGACCTTAAAAAGGCACATAAGCAGTTAGAGCACAGTCTCTTGGTGATGGATGTACTAGATAAAGCCCAAGAAAGTCTAAAGGGCTAGGCGACAAGAAAAGTCTGCTTGAAAACAGACTTTATGCTATAATGAAGTAGCTGATAACAATTTACAAAGGAAGATATTATGTCAAATTATGCTATTATTTTAGCAGCGGGTAAGGGTACTCGTATGAAGTCGGATTTGCCAAAGGTTATGCATAAAGTAGCAGGCCTTACCATGTTGGAGCATGTTTTTAGGAGTGTAGAAGCTATTTCCCCTCAAAAGACAGTGACAGTTGTGGGGCATAAGGCAGAGCTTGTTGCTGAGGTATTGGGTGATAAGTCTGAGTTTGCGCTACAAACGGAGCAGCTGGGTACTGGTCATGCGGTGATGATGGCAAAAGAAACGCTTTTAGACTGTGAAGGGCAAACTTTGGTAATTGCAGGAGACACACCTTTAATTACAGGAGAGAGCCTAAAGAGTTTGATTGAATTTCATATCAATCATAAAAATGTAGCGACCATCCTCACAGCTGAAGCGGCCAATCCTTTTGGTTATGGACGCATTATTCGCAATTCTGACGAAGAAGTGATGAAGATTGTCGAGGAAAAAGACGCTACTGATTTTGAAAAACAAGTCACAGAAATCAACACAGGTACCTATGTTTTTGATAATCACCGCTTATTTGAAGCCTTAAAAGCTATCAATACAGACAATGCTCAAGGGGAGTATTACTTGACTGATGTGATTGGTATTTTTAAAGAAGCTGGTGAAAAGGTCGGTGCTTATAAGTTACGTGATTTTAACGAAAGTCTAGGTGTCAATGATCGTTTGGCCTTGTCAGTGGCCGAAAAAGTAATGAGAGAGCGTCTTACCAAGCACTATATGCTAAATGGTGTTAGCTTTGTTGACCCTAGTGCTGTCTATATTGACAGTGATGTGGAGATTGGTGAGGAGACAGTCATCGAAGCTAATGTCACTTTGAGAGGTAAGACACGTATCGGTAAACATGTCTTAGTGACCAATGGTTCAGCTATTTATGATTCGAGCATTGGTGATGGCAGTGTTATTACGCACTCGATGATTGAGTCTTCTACTTTAGCAGAAGGTGTCAGTGTGGGTCCTTACGCTCATATCCGCCCAGACTCTATTTTAGATAGAGAGGTACATGTTGGTAACTTTGTTGAAGTTAAAGGATCTCGCTTAGGAGAAAAGACAAAAGCAGGTCATCTGACTTACATTGGCAATGCGACAGTTGGAAAAGACGTTAATTTTGGGGCAGGTACTATCACTGTCAATTATGATGGCAAAGATAAATTTGAGACGCATATTGGTGATAATGTCTTTGTCGGTAGTCACTCGACCTTGATTGCACCTGTTCGTATCGGTGACAACGCTCTTAGTGCAGCAGGCTCAACAATTACTGATGATATTCCCAAAGATGGCTTAGCTATTGGACGAGCTCGTCAAGTTATTAAAGAAGGCTATGCCAAAACAAAACCGCATCATCCTTGTCAGAAGTGAGGTGTCCTATGGAGTTTGAAGAAAAAACAGTAGAACGTAAGTCCATTTTTAAGGGACAGATTTTTGAGGTAGCTCTGGATACCGTCGAGCTACCAAATAGTTTGGGGCAAGCGAGACGTGAGTTAATTTTTCACAAGGGGGCTGTTGCTGTTTTAGCCGTCACAGATGATGATAAGATTATCCTTGTCAAGCAATACCGTAAGGCTATTGAGCGTGTCTCCTACGAAATTCCAGCAGGCAAGCTAGAATTGGGGGAGAAAGGTTGCGAACTAGAAGCAGCTAAGCGTGAGTTAGAGGAAGAGACAGGTTATCAAGGACAGCTAGAAGAACTTTATCGTTTTTATAGTGCTATTGGTTTTTGTAATGAGCATATCACACTTTATCTGGCAACACAGCTTAAAAAAGTTCCTCATCCACGTCCTAAAGATGCAGATGAAGTGATTGAGTTGTTGGAGTTGACTTATCAAGAATGTATGAATTTGATTGAAACGGGTGATATTTGCGATGCAAAGACCATTATAGCGCTTCAATACTATGCGCTTAATCATGGAGGTAACGCTTAGTGGGCAAGCCTTTATTGACAGATGACATCATAGAAGAAGCTAAACAAGCCAAAAACACCTCAGAAGATAGAGCTTATAAAACGGAGCAGCCTATCTATAAAAGTCGTCGTATTGAGCAAGAAAAACGAAAAGCTTTTCGTAGAAAGCTAAATATGATTTTAGTGGTGGTTTTGCTTTTGTTATGTGCTCTTATTTATGCAGTATTTAATTGGTGAGGTAAGATGAGAATTGGAATTATTGCAGCTATGGAAGAGGAGTTGCGCCTTTTAGTCGAACAGTTAGAGGATACAAAGACGTCTATTCATTTAGGACAGACCTACTATAGCGGGAGATTAGAAAAGCATGAGCTTGTTTTGGTACAGTCTGGTGTAGGAAAGGTCATGTCTGCTATGAGTGTGGCTGTTTTGGTGGATAGATTTCAAGTTGAGGCTATTATCAATACAGGATCTGCAGGAGCTGTAGCAGACGGCATAGCGATTGGAGATGTGGTAGTAGCCGACAGATTGGTTTATCACGATGTGGATTTGAGTGCCTTTGGTTACGCTTATGGGCAAATGTCGATGCAACCTCTTTATTTTGAAGCAGATAAATCTTTTGTAGAGACCTTCCAAAAAGCACTTGCTAAGAGTCATCAAAGAAGCCATATCGGACTTATTGCGACAGGAGATAGTTTTATTGCGGGTGAGGACAAAATCACAGTTATCAAAGAAGCTTTTCCAGAGGTTTTAGCCGTTGAGATGGAAGGTGCCGCTATTGCACAAGCTGCTCATGTAGCAAAGCGTCCCTTTATCGTTGTGCGTGCCATGAGTGATACAGCTGCACATGATGCTAATATCACGTTTGATACGTTTATTGTCGAAGCAGGACGAGCTTCTGCACATGCCTTGATAGCTTTCTTAAAAGACTTAGCATAAGAAAAAACGTCTAGGTTTTCCTAGACGTTTTTTAGTGATTAGTCGAAGTTATAATCTTTGAGGATTTTGATTGAGGTGATGGTCACTTTGTCGGTTGGTTTATGGCTATTGTCGGTCTCTACCTGAGCGATGCGATCGACAACATCCATACCTGAGACGACCTGTCCAAAGACAGTATAGTTTCCGTCAAGATCGGGATTACCCCCTTTTTGATAAGCCTCAATGATACTTTTTGGATAGGTCTTTGAGCTAAGGCTAGAAGCATAATCATAGGTATTTTGATTGATGAAAAATTGACTGCCATTAGTATCTGCACCGCTATTTGCCATAGCTAGACTACCTCGAAGATTGTAAAGGTAGGGACTAATTTCATTTTTAAAGCCTGAGCCATTATCTTTACTGCTATCCACCCCTTGCCAAATGGATTGACCACCTGTTCCGTCACCATTTGGGTCGCCTGCTTGAATGACAAAATCATTGATCACACGGTGGAAGGTGAGATTGTCATAATAACCTTCTTTGGCGTGTGTTAAAAAATTTTCAACAGCAAGAGGTGCGTAGGTCGGAAAAAGCTTGATGGTAATATCGCCAAGTGATGTTGTCATCAGGACCTCAGCCTCGTCTTTTGAGACAGTATCTGTCAGTTGGGGAAAGGCAGATTTGTCAGCTTTTAGCGCTTTTTCTAGCTCTTTTTGATAAGCTTTTGCTTCTTCTTGACTAGAGCTGGTGGCTAATTTTGTATTCACGTAGTCATCTCCTTTTAGTAGGCGTTCAATAGATTGACATCCTGCTAGCGTAGAGCCTACTAAGAGCAAGATACCAAGATAGAGGATTTTTTTCATAAGAGCTTCCTTTCTCGTTTTCTTCATTGTATCATAGAAGGCTTAAATTCCCTAGTAAATCTTTTAGTTTTTTGGGATAGTTAGCCAAGGCTTTTGTAAGTTTGTAAATTATGATAAAATGAAAGAGAATATCTATCAGTTAGGAAATATTATGGCAACAAAGAAAAAAACAGGAAAGAAAGGACGTACCACAAGGCGTCCCACAAAGGCTGAACAAGAAAAACAACAAGCCTTTCAAAGGGCACTTATCATATGTTTTATAATCGTTGCGCTTGTGTGTGCTTTATTACGCTTAGGTGCATTTGGAGTTACCCTTTACAATATGATACGCTTTGTTGTTGGTAGCCTTGCTTATCTAGTGATAGGTGCGATATTGGTTTATCTCTTTGCTGATCGCTGGGTTAAAAAGCATGACTCCCTTCTAGGTGGTTTTGTGGTGAGCATGATTGGGCTTTTG
This sequence comes from Streptococcus lishijunsis, assembly GCF_047290665.1. NCBI lineage: Bacteria > Bacillati > Bacillota > Bacilli > Lactobacillales > Streptococcaceae > Streptococcus > Streptococcus lishijunsis. The sequence goes on from NZ_JBLBUC010000020.1 coordinate 18,045, forward strand.
ATAGAATGGCATGCTTATCTCTTTTTTCTCCCTGAAAATCGTGGCAAGGAGGTTTTTGAACAAACAGCAAAGCTCATTAGCAGTGATTTGCTACATTTTAAAGTCCAGCATTTTGTTGGTGGCGGCATGTTAGGTGCAGCTATTTATAAGCCAATAGCGTTTTTATTTTCTAATATTGGATCCTTTATGATTGGTGGTTTGTTTATCGCCATAGGTCTCTTTTTGATGAGCTCTTGGGATGTATATGACCTTGTTGATTTTGCCCATAAAATCTATGACAAACTCACACTCAAGTATGAAGCTGCCAAGCAAAAGCGTTTTATGAAGCGTGAAGCGCAAAAAGAGCAAAAACGTTTGGCAGAAGCTACTAAGCAAGCAGAAAAAGAGCGATTAGATGAGTTGTCTGTTGATTTAGAGACAGGTGAAATTTTAGAGGATAGGGCTATAGAACCTTTTGAGCAATCACTTTTTAGTGATGAGCCACAGATTTTAGACTATCAGACGCCTGAGGAGAGCTACTATGATGATGCTAGCCAGGATCAGCCTTTTGAAGAGATTGTTTATGATATGGATCATTTAGATGAGACAGATGACGCAGATGTGTCGGTCTCTTTTGAGACGCCAGCTCTAAAACATTATCAGCTACCAAGCCTTGACTTGTTTGCTCCTGATAAGCCTAAAAATCAATCTAAGGAAAAGCATCTAGTCAGACAAAATATTGGTGTACTGGAGGAGACTTTTAAGAGTTTTGGGATTGATGTTAAGGTGGAGCGTGCTGAAATTGGCCCTTCTGTCACCAAGTATGAAGTCAAGCCCGCTGTGGGTGTCAGGGTCAATCGTATCTCCAATCTAGCTGACGATTTAGCACTAGCTTTAGCGGCTAAGGATGTCCGTATAGAAGCGCCTATCCCTGGAAAATCTCTGGTCGGTATAGAAGTACCTAATTCAGAGATTGCGACGGTTTCGTTTCGTGAATTATGGGAACAATCAAAGACAGATCCGACAAATCTTTTAGAAGTGCCTCTTGGAAAAGCTGTCAATGGCAGTGCTAGAAGCTTTAATCTCGCTCGTATGCCCCATTTGCTAGTTGCAGGATCTACTGGTTCTGGAAAATCTGTCGCGGTCAATGGGATTATCTCAAGCATTCTCATGAAAGCTAGACCAGATCAGGTCAAATTTCTGATGATTGATCCTAAAATGGTCGAATTATCCGTTTACAATGACATTCCCCATTTATTGATTCCTGTGGTGACCAATCCTCGAAAAGCCAGTCGAGCGCTTCAAAAAGTTGTGGACGAGATGGAAAAACGCTATGAACTCTTTAGCCATTTTGGAGTACGTAATATCGCTAGCTACAATGCTAGGGTCGATGCCCACAATGCTCAGTCTGAGCTCAAAGAACAACCTCTTCCTTTGATTGTTGTTATTGTTGATGAGTTAGCTGACTTGATGATGGTAGCGAGTAAGGAAGTCGAGGATGCGATTATTCGTCTGGGACAAAAAGCGCGTGCCGCAGGCATTCACATGATTTTAGCGACACAAAGGCCATCTGTTGATGTTATCTCTGGTTTAATCAAAGCTAATGTTCCCTCACGTGTTGCCTTTGCCGTCTCAAGTGGGACAGATAGCCGTACCATTTTAGATGAAAATGGCGCTGAGAAGTTATTGGGACGCGGTGATATGTTGTTTAAACCTATTGATGAAAATCACCCAGTCCGTCTGCAAGGCTCTTTTATTTCTGATGATGATGTTGAGCGCATTGTCAGCTTTATCAAAGATCAAGCTAAGGCAGACTATGATGAGAGTTTTGACCCTGGTGAAGTGTCTGATCATGATATCGGTGCTAATTATGCGCAAGAAGATGATTATTTTGAAGAGGCTAAGGCCTTGGTTATTGATAATCAAAAAGCTAGCGCAGCTATGTTACAGCGCCGTCTCATGATTGGATTTCCACGAGCTACGAGCTTGATGGAGCAGCTAGAAGCAGCAGGGGTTATTGGACCACCAGAAGGAACGAAACCTAGAAAAGTCCTCATCGCTAAAGAAGAGTAGTACAATATTGTCATAAAAGTGAGACTTTATCTTTTAATCACACCTAAAATGTGATAAAATAAACAAGTAAATAAAAAAAGAAGAGGTATGTGAAATGTCACGTAAACCATTTATCGCTGGTAACTGGAAAATGAATAAAAACCCACAAGAAGCTCAAGCTTTTGTGGAAGCTATTGCTGGCAAATTACCATCAGAAGACCTTGTTGAAGCAGCTATCGCAGCACCAGCTGTTGATTTGAATGCTCTCCTTTGGTTTGCTAAAGACTCATCTCTTAAAGTTGCGGCGCAAAACTGCTACTTTGAAGATGCAGGTGCCTTTACAGGTGAAACAAGCCCTAAAGTATTAAATGAAATGGGTGTGGATTATGTTGTGATCGGTCACTCAGAGCGTCGTGACTACTTCCACGAAACAGACGAAGATATCAACAAAAAAGCAAAAGCTATTTTTGCAAATGGTATGCTTCCAATTATCTGTTGTGGTGAGTCTCTTGAGACATACGAAGCAGGTCAAGCGGCTGAGTTTGTTGGACGCCAAGTATCAGCAGCGCTTGCTGGTTTGACTGCAGAACAAGTAGCATCAGCTGTTATCGCTTATGAGCCAATCTGGGCTATCGGTACTGGTAAATCAGCAACTCAAGACGATGCACAACACATGTGTAAAACAGTCCGTGACGTTGTTGCAGCAGACTTTGGTCAAGAAGTAGCTGATAAAGTCCGTATCCAATACGGTGGTTCTGTGAAACCTGAAAACGTAGCAGAATACATGGCTTGTCCAGATGTTGACGGAGCGCTTGTCGGTGGAGCATCACTTGAAGCTGACAGCTTCTTAGCACTTCTTGATTTTGTCAAATAATATCATTATCGAAAGCCTGCGTAAGTGGGCTTTTGATTTGCTCAAAAAAAGCTACCCTTGAGGTAGCTTTTTAAATTTTAGCTGGAATTGAGATTTCAATCAAATTACTAGTATGCAAGGTTTGGATTTTATCGAGATGAGCGATACTGTGGTCAATTTTTCGCTTAAGGAAAAATTCACGAATAGCTTCGAGTTCTTCATCCTTGATGGCACGGTACTTGTTTGAAATCAAAATTTCGTAATGGTAAGGCGCTTGGGTAAAAACAACATCCGTATTACCCGCTGAGTAAGTTTCGACCAAGGTGGCATCGGTATTGCGCAATTGCCCTTGTACCAACTCACCGTGGCTACTTGTGGTGTTGATAAGCCTCATAATTGACCTCCTAATATTATACTTTCTTATATTATAGCATTTATTAGGAGGAAAAGCTTAAATATTGAGGTTCTAATGGTGATTTTTTTCCCAAGCTTCAACACCAAAGCGATGACTTCCCCTTTTTAGGTGTTTTTTGGCTTCATTAAGAGAAAACCAAGCGATATGGTTAAAGTCCTCAAGTGGTTTACCTTCGATATGATAGTTGGTCACTTCATAGAGATAAGCGGGGTTGTAAAAGTAAGTATCACGATGGCTAGAGTAGAAGTACTCATCAGCCTGACCGTAGTAGTAGCCAATCGTTGCGCTAAATCCTAGCTCTTCTAACAATTCACGCTCAAGAGCTGTCATATGGCTCTCACCTGCCTCTATCTCGCCCCCAGGTAAAAACCAAGAACCGTTGGGAGCTTGCACCAGTATAATTTCACTCTTGTCGTGATTAGGGATGATAGCATAGACACCGTGACGTGTGACGTAGTGAGTGTCTTCCTTTTTCTGACCAAATGTCGCAATAGCCATTTTATCTCCTCCTTGTAGGCTTGATTAGTGCTATTATACTAAAAAAAAGCCTAAATTTCTGCAATCTTGCTTTGGTGATGAAAAAAAAGAAAGGATTGCCCTTTCTTTTAGTGTTCTTCTTGGTTGACTTCTACCTCTTGTAATTTGTTAGCTTTGATGTAGATGTCCCCTTTACTATTGAGGACAGCTTTGAGGTCTTTGTCTTGTGGATGTTCAAGATAAAAGTCTGTGATAGCGTCTTCGATATGATCTTGTATCGTACGACGTAGTGGTCTAGCGCCCATTTTAGGGTCATAGCCCAAGTCAACTAATTTTTCTTTGACTTTATCAGTGACATCTAGGTGGATGCCATTAACGGCTAGACGATTGTTGACAGACTCTAACATCAAGTCAACGATAAGGAGGAGATTATCCTTGCTAAGTGGTTTGAATTCGATGATACCATCAAAACGGTTCATAAATTCTGGGCTAAAGAAGTTCCCTAATTCGCCAAGAACAGAGTTTGTCCGTCCCTCTCTTGCAGCACCAAACCCAACACTAGCTTCTGTTTTGCCAGTTCCAGCATTTGAGGTCATGATGATAATGGTATCTTTAAAGCTGACAGTACGCCCTTGTCCATCTGTCAAGCGTCCATCATCAAGGACTTGAAGAAACATATGCATGACATCAGGATGAGCTTTTTCTACCTCATCAAGTAGGATAAGAGAATAAGGATTGCGACGGACTTTTTCGGTTAATTGTCCAGCTTCATCATAGCCAACATAGCCTGGAGGAGCTCCGACTAGTTTTGAGACAGCGTGTTTTTCCATGTATTCACTCATATCAAAGCGGATCATGCTGTCACTAGAGCCAAAGAGTTCGATAGCCAGTTGCTTAGATAATTCTGTTTTTCCGACACCAGTTGGTCCGACAAAGAGAAATGAACCGATTGGGCGATTAGGGCTTCCTAATCCCACACGGTTACGACGAATGGCTTTAGCAATTTTATCGACAGCTTCGTCTTGCCCAATGACGTGCTTTTTGAGGTCACTCGCTAAGTGGATAAGCTGTGATTGTTCTTTTTCTTTGAGATCACCGACAGGGATATGCGTTTTTTCTTCGATGATATGCTCGATAGTCTTTTCAGTAATGATAGGTGTATCTTGGTCATCGATTTTTTGTTGTTGCATTTCCTTGTATTTAGCAATCTGGTCGCGGAAATAAGCAGCGCGTTCAAAATCTTCATCACGTGTAGCTTGAGCTTTGAGATTTTCAGCTTCAATGAGACGCTTGTCAATCTCTTTAGGATCTACAAAATTCAGAGTGAGGTTCATCTTAGAGCCTGCTTCATCGAGTAGGTCAATTGCCTTATCTGGTAAGAAGCGGTCTTGGATATAGCGATTAGATAAGACAGCAGAGGCTTCAATGGCATCGTCACTATATTTGACGTGATGATAGTCTTCGTATTTTTTTTGAATCCCTTTTAAAATAGTGATGGTCTCTTCGACACTAGGTTCGTCAACTTTAACAGGTTGCATACGGCGCTCAAGAGCAGCATCTTTTTCGATAATGCGGTATTCATTTAGCGTTGTTGCCCCTACTAACTGCAACTCTCCGCGCGCTAGAGCTGGTTTTAAGATGTTACCAGCATCCATATTGCCATCCCCAGCAGAGCCTGCTCCTACGATTTCATGGATTTCGTCAATAAAGAGGATAACGTCTTGACGCTCTCTAATTTCTTCCATGAGTTTTTGCATACGCTCTTCAAATTGTCCGCGAATGCCAGTTCCTTGTACGAGACTGACCACATCTAGTCTAATGACTTGCTTGGCTTGGAGTTTTTGAGGGACATCCCCGTCAACAATTTTTTGGGCGAGACCTTCAACAACAGCGGTCTTACCAACACCAGGCTCTCCGATGAGGACAGGATTATTTTTGGTTCTGCGGTTTAGAATTTCGATGACACGGACAATCTCACTGTCACGTCCAATGACAGGATCAATATCCCCGCGGCGTGCCATATCTGTAATGTTGATACCAAATTCCTCAAGGAGACCAGGTTCTTGTTGAGGCGCTTTAGGTTGATTAGGACGGCGATTGTTGCCACCTCCAGAATTTCCTCCTGCTTGTGTTGGTGGTGTGTTTGGCAAATCTTGACCACCAAAGGCACGAAAGTTATTTAAATCACCAAAGAAATCATCAAAAAGTGGATTAAAGTTATTAGTGTTTTGCTGATTTGTTGCTTTAGGTGTCAAGCCAGACAAGAGGCTGTTATTAGGGTCTGTCTTAATAATTTGATAACAATTTTGACAGAGGTCAACCTGTTTTTGTTGACCGTTGATATTAGTGTAGAGATGAATAGTTGCTTCGTTAAGATTACAATTTTGACAGAGCATAGATTACCCCCTTCTTCTTAATCAATCTGCTATGCTAAGCGTTAAGGCTATTAGCACCAAGTTAGTATTGATTAGTCAAACTTGGTCAAACTTTATAGTTCTATTATAGCACGCACTTTTTAGAATGCAAGAAAAAAGATTAGTTTTTAGCACTCTTTGTCTTAAAGTGCTAAAAAGAATAGAATAGTTGGAAATGAATAAATATAGAATTTAAAATGTATAAAAGCAACTATTTGTTAGGCTTGGCGATTTGTGATGGTCGTAAAGTCTTGTTGTGATTGTCATTATTATCTTAAAATCGTCAGCTTATCTCATCAATCAAGAGTTTTTCTTGTCCTAGAGCCCTATTTTATGGTAAAATAAAGTGACATTAAAAACTAAGAGGAGAATTAACATGGAATCACATTTGGTGAGAATCATCAATCGTTTGGAATTGATGGCGACAGATGGTGGTAATCTTAAACGCAACTTTGAACGTGAGGGCGTTGTTGTCGCAGAGGTCGGCTTTAGCAACGATGCAGAAAATGGTCCTGTCTTTACCTTGCGCGATGTCAATGCTCGTGAAGTTTATCAATTTGATAGCATTGACTTGATTGCGATGGAAATTTACGATTTGCTCTATTAAGAAAAATCCAAGTTTTCTTGGATTTTTTTGTTTTCAAAAGGCTACTAAGTAAAAATGAATAAAGGTTGTATCTTTATTCAATATATGGTATAATCAATAAATCATTTAGCTTTAGGGGGATAAGAGTAGTGGATTTTTCATTTTTGCCACAGTACTTAGCTTATTTTAATTATGGTGTCTTAGTCACCATTATGATTTCGATTTGTGTGGTCTTTTTTGGGAGTATTATCGGTGTTTTAGTGGCTTTGATTAAGCGTGGGCATCTGGTGATTATGGGGCATGAAGTCCGTTTCTTTAAGTGGTTGGTTAGTGCTTATGTCTGGATTTTTCGTGGGACACCGATGCTGGTGCAAATTGCTATAGCCTTTGCATGGATGAGCTTTTTTAATGGCATGCCAACGGTTGGTTTTGGTGTTATTGATATGGATTTTTCACGGATTATGCCAGGGATTGTCATCTTGTCTTTAAATAGTGGTGCTTATATCTCTGAGATTGTTCGTGCGGGTATTGAAGCTGTGCCAAAAGGTCAGCTAGAAGCGGCTTATTCGTTAGGGATTCGTCCAACTAAAGCTATGCGCTATGTGATTTTACCACAAGCATTTAAAAACATCTTGCCAGCTTTAGGTAATGAATTTATTACGATTGTTAAGGACAGCTCACTTCTTCAAACCATTGGGATTATGGAGTTGTGGGGAGGCGCGACAACCATTCAAGCCAAAACCTATATTCCCTTGACACCTTACTTATTTGCTGCTTTTTATTACCTCGTGGTGACAACGGTTTTATCAGCTTTACTTAAATGGATGGAAAATCATCTTGGAAAAGGAGAACAACACTAATGACAGAGACAATTATCTCGATTAAGGGACTGCATAAGTCATTTGGGAAAAATCATATTTTAAAGGGTATTGATTTAGATGTCCAAAAAGGGGAAGTGGTTGCTATCATTGGTCCTTCAGGGTCAGGGAAATCCACTTTTTTACGAACTATGAATCTGTTGGAAGAGCCAAGTCAGGGAACGATTTTATTTGAAGGTGTTGATATTACAGATCGCTCTAACGATATTTTTAAGATGCGTGAGAAGATGGGGATGGTGTTTCAGCAGTTTAACCTTTTTCCTAACATGTCTGTTTTAGATAATATCACCTTGGCACCAATGAAAACTAAGGGTATTGATAAGGCGAGTGCTGAGGCAAAGGCTTATGAACTTCTAGAGCGTGTGGGGCTTAAAGATAAGGCAAAAGCTCATCCACAAAGTCTCTCAGGTGGTCAACAACAACGGATTGCTATTGCGAGAGGGTTAGCGATGGATCCTGACGTTTTGTTGTTTGACGAGCCTACCTCAGCTCTTGATCCAGAGATGGTCGGCGAGGTACTAGGTGTTATGCAAGATCTAGCCAAGTCAGGTATGACTATGGTCATTGTCACTCATGAAATGGGCTTTGCTCGTGAGGTAGCTGATCGTGTGATTTTCATGGATGGAGGCAATATCGTCGAAGAAGGAAGCCCCGAGCAAGTCTTTGACCATACCAAAGAAGAACGTACTAGAGATTTTTTAGGGCGTGTCTTATAGAGATAAAGTCGAGTATCACTCGACTTTTTATAATGATTATAATATTGAATATTCTGTTAATTTGGGAATAATTTGTGATATAATAAACAAAAATGTTACTACCATATTAAAGAGAAGAGGTCAAGAAATATGCTTTTAGATGACGCCTATCTGTCAACGCCGTATATTATTAGGACTATTCATTTACCAAAAGAGAGTGTGTCACATTTATCTCATCTGGGAATGAGGCAGGGAGAGACGGTGCGTTTGCTAGCTAAGACAAAAGAGGGAGCTATTGTGATGCTAAAAGGAAGTCGCTTAGCTTTTGATCAGTCTATTTTGCAAAAAGTTGAAGTGGTAAGAGCTGATGAGGATGAGGCTAAAAGCATCCCTTTATCGGATTTACCTCTTGACACTTACGCTTATATTGAGGATATTTTTGCGCAAAAGGATGTTAAAAGACGCTTAATGGATATGGGGTTGACACGCCATACAAAGGTTTATCTGCGAAAAGTCGCTCCGCTTGGTGACCCTATTGAGCTTAGTTTGCGTGGTTATGAGTTGACCCTTAGAAAATCAGAAGCCGCCTCAATTAGTGTTGTTCCTATCAAGGAGGAAGGGAAATGACAGAGATTGCACTTATTGGAAATCCAAATAGTGGTAAGACGACTCTATTTAATCGCTTGACAGGCTCTAATCAGCATGTCGGCAATTGGCCAGGGGTAACGGTAGAGCGTAAAAGTGGTAAGATTAAAGGGCATAAAGACTTGTTGCTGCAAGACTTACCAGGTATTTACTCGATGTCTCCTTACACCCCAGAAGAGACTGTGGCTAGAGATTATTTGCTGTCTAATAGAGCTAGTATCATTGTTAATGTTGTAGATAGTACTAATCTGGAGCGTAACCTTTATTTGACGACTCAGTTGATAGAGATGGGCTTGCCCGTTTTACTAGCACTTAATATGACAGATATCTTAAAGAATAAGCAAAAGCAAATCTCAGCGGATAAGTTGTCCTATCAGTTAGGGGTTAGTGTCGTGGAGATGAGTGCTAGATCGGGCTTGGGAGTCACCAAAGCACTTAAAGAAGTCAACTCTTTACTAAAACACCCAAAGAAAGCTCTGATGCCGACATATGATGATAAGCTAGAAGCCGCTTTAGCAGAGATTATAGAGGTCTTAGGAGATAGTGTACCTAGTCGTTTCAAGCGTTTTTATGCGATTAAGCTGTTTGAGCGTGATAGCTTGGTTGCAAAAGAGCTTGATTTATCTGTATTTCAACGTCGCGAAATTGATGACATTATCGCTATTACAGAAGAGATTTTTACCGAAGAAAGTGAGGCTATTGTCATCAATGAGCGCTATGCTTTTATTGAGCGTGTTTGTCAAATGGCTATGCATGAACAAGACGACTTTAGCCTGAGCAACTCAGATAAGATTGACCAGATAGTGACCAATCGCTTTTTAGCCTTGCCGATTTTTGCTTTGGTGATGTTTTTGGTTTATTATCTATCCATTCAAACGGTGGGTACACTAGCAACTGACTGGGTCAATGATGTTTTATTTGGAGAGTATGTCCCTCATCTAGCAACGACGTTTTTGGAGAAATTAAAGGTCGATATGTGGCTACAATCGTTAATTGTGGATGGGATTATCGCTGGGGTGGGAGCTGTTTTAGGCTTTTTGCCACAGATTTTTGTTCTTTTTTGGTGTTTGGGTATCTTAGAGGATATCGGCTATATGAGCCGCATTGCCTTTATTATGGATAGGCTTTTTAGACGTTTTGGTCTATCTGGAAAATCTTTTATTCCAATGCTGATTTCGACAGGTTGTGGGGTCCCTGGTATTATGGCTAGTCGGACAATCGAAAGTGAGAGAGAACGAAAGATAACGATTATGACGACGACCTTTATGCCTTGCTCAGCTAAACTATCAATTATAGCTTTAATTGCAGGAGCTTTTTTCCCAGGTAATGCTTTTGTGGCGCCTAGTAGCTATTTTCTAGGAATGTTAGCCATTATTTTATCAGGTATCGGGATGAAAAAGACACGTCTTTTAGGTGGTTATACCAGTCCCTTTGTCATGGAATTACCAGCTTATCATCTGCCTAAGTTAGGTGCTGTCTGTCGTTATGCTTATTTAAAGGCGCTAAGTTTTGCTAAACGTGCTGGAACGATTATTTTTAGTTTGACCATTATCATTTGGTTCACTAGCTCTTATAACATGGCTTTTGAGCAGGTAGAGACAGATAAAAGCATCCTAGCAGATCTAGGGCGATTATTGGCTGGAGTATTTTCGCCATTAGGTTTTGGTAATTGGAGAGCCACAGTAGCCGCTATTAGTGGCTTGGTGGCTAAGGAGACAGTGGTCGCTACATTTGGTATTCTCTATCACCAGCCTGATGCTGATGAGATGAGTCGTCAACTTTGGTCGAGTTTGCAAGCAGACTATAGTCCACTAGCTGCTTATTCCTTTATGACCTTTAATTTGTTATGTGCACCGTGTTTTGCAGCTATTGGAGCCATCAAGCGTGAGATGAATGCTATTTCTTGGACAGTTGGAGCTATTTTGTTTCAGACAGGACTGGCTTATGTGGTGAGTTTATTGGTGTACCAATTTGGTCTGGTCTTGATTTACCATAGCCCTATTCGTTTTTGGACAATAATAGCGATGTGCTTGACGGTGATTCTGCTTTATTTGATTGTAAGAAAGCCAAATGACAAAGACTTGGTGATTAGTTTGGATAATTTAGCCTTGATTGAGAAGTAAAGGAGAGCTATGTCAACAATTATTATTGCGATTATCATTTTTTTAGGCGCTATTTTAGCGCTGAGGCGCTATATCAAGCAAAAGGGATCTTGCGGTGATTGCGCGTGCAGTTGTCCTGTTAAGGAGGAGATGGCTAAACAACATCATGATAAGTAGAAAAGGGACTTTCTTTTTCACTGTCGTAAGTGTCTAGAGTTTTGAGAATTGAAAAATCTATCTAAGTTTAATATTTGATA